>JAFTMU010000367.1 GCA_017452215.1 Clostridia bacterium | reverse complement strand
CAAGGTAATACGTACAGGACAATTCGATCAAATTGGTCTTCTCGCCATCGTTGACACTGCCCTGCTGATAGGTGGACCACACCTTCGAGAGGGTGAGCGAGCGGCTCTCGGAGAACGGAACCTGACCGTTGATCAGGAACTCACGCTCCACCGACGTGGATTTCGCAACAACGGGATAATATTGCAAGCCGATGCTGAACAGCGTCGCCTTATCAACTCCATGCTCCTTGAAATCCAACGTCCAGACCGTTTTGCCTCTGCCCGGAGTGTAGATCGCCTTGTCACCGTCGTAATCCTCGGTGACGTAGGCAAGATCTTCCTTGTCGTATTTTGCATTGCCCTTTTCGTCCTTTGCCGCAAGAGCATCTGCCAGCTCCTCATAAGTCTCCGTAATGACACGGACGCTGCCCGATGCCGATACGGTATAAAGAGGCTGGGTGCAGCCATCCTCGGCTGCTGCCTCGGCAGAATCGTAGGCTTTGCCAAGCACGATCATTTTCCAATCGCCGTTTTGCACTGTGATGCGGATATTGTCGTTTTCATACGACCAATTTTCCGTCAGCGCAAACGCCAATTCCTTTTGGGCCGTAGCAGCGTTGGCAAAATACAACGCCTGGTAGTCCTTGTAGGAAATCGTGTTCAGCGTCTCCTTGTAGTCTGCGATGGACTTGGCTGTAAGATTATCGGCAGCACCCTCTGCTCCGACAACCGTTACAGCACCGCTCACAAGACACATGATTGCTAAGAGCAAGGATATGAGCCTTGTGAAAATGTTGTTTTTCATTTGCATTTCCTCCTGCAAAATAATTGAACTGCTCCGCCGCTTATACGACTGTTGCCCTGAAATCGGGCGGGAAGCTCTCCCCCGGGCGGATTTGGGCAGAGTTATCCCCTTTTATACATATAAATATCATACCATAAAACCGCTTTTCTGTCAAGCAAAACCCTTTCAAAAAAATCCTTCCCCGTTTTCCTTGATCTGCAAAAATTAACCGATCCGTCAAACGCCTGTCTAAAAAAGTTTACAAATCCTTTTTTCAAAATTTCACCTTTTTTGCATTAAAAAACGGTAGGTAAATAAAATTTACGCATTTTCAGGGACAACGACACCGTTTATCGGCGATTTTTGTGCACTTTTTTGTCTGTTTTTTGTTCGTTTTTTGAAAAATTCTAAAAAAGTAAATTTTATTTACTATTTTTTTATGCCTTGATTTTTTTCAAAGTGATCAAAACAAGGGGTGGCGTTTTGGACAAAATGCACAATTTTTCGCCTCGATTTTCTACACCCAAATGAAGCGCTCCTTGGGTACTTTGACCTTCCGAATTTTAACTGAATTTGAAACATAAGCCCATGTTTTCCATGTTTTTACAGGCTTTGGATAAAAAAAGAGGGGCTGTCTCAAATTTGCAATTTGAGACAGCCCCCGCAAAAGTGGGTTTACTTTAAAAATCCGTTGACGATGTGCTCCTCGGCTTCCTTTTCGGAAAGTCCCAGGGTCATGAGCTTGATGAGCTGCTCACCTGCGATTTTTCCAATGGCAGCCTCGTGAATGAGAGAAGCATCCACGTGGTTGGCTTCGATCTGCGGGAGCGCCGTGACGGAGGCTTCATCCATGATGATGGCGTCGCACTCGGTGTGTCCCGAGCACTTATTATTACCGTTGACGTGAGAGAGGAAGCTCTGACGGCTTTGGTCCTTTGCCACCGAGCGGGAGATGACGTGAGTGCCGCAATCCTCGCCGTTGAGATCCACCGTGAAATTAGTTTCGGCAAACTGCGTGCCGTGGGTCATGATCTTTTCCTTCACAATCAAAGTGGCGCCGTCCTCCAAAACAGCCTTGGTATCTCTTTTGGTGGAATCAACGCCCTTGATCTGCGCCGTTTCCATTTCCATGTAGCTATTCTTGCCCAAATGCGCATACGTGGTGGGATTCATGACGTTTTTGCCTGTTCCCTCGCCGCTGCCGTAGTGCTTTTCCACATACTTGACACGGGCGCTCTCCTCCAAATAGAAGGAGTGGATGCCGCTGTGCTCACTTTCCAAAGAGCCGGCGTTATGGATTCCGCAGCCTGCCACGATGGTGATATCACAATCGGCGCCGATATGGAAATCGTTATACACCAGCTCCTTAATGCCCGATTGGGAAAGCAGAACGGGAATGTGCAGACTCTCGTTTTTGGTGCCCGCCTTGACGTAAATGTCAATGCCGGGCTTATCCTCTTTTTTTACAATGGTGATGTTTTGGGAATCGTTTTTGCCTTGCAGATTGCCGTTAATGCGCAAGGAATAAGCGCCCTGGGGAACGTCGTGCAGGTCTGCCACCTGCTCAAGCAGTGTTTTTTGAATTGCATCCATTACTTCTGCACCCCCTCCAAAAAACGGCATCCGATCTGTGCGCCGAGAAGCTCGGGCAGGATCTCGTTTTTGGTTCCGTACGCCGACACGGTGCCGCCTGCGATAACGATGATCTTATCTGCGATATCCAAAATGCGCTCCTGGTGCGAGATGATCAGGATCGTTCCCTTGGTGCGCTCGTACATGCTGCGGAACACCTGTATGAGGTTATTGAAGCTCCACAGATCGATTCCCGCCTCGGGCTCGTCAAAAACCGACAGTTTTGTACCACGTGCATTGATCATTGCAATCTCGATGCGCTTGAGCTCGCCTCCCGACAGAGATGCATCCACCTCACGGTTGATGTAATCCTTGGCGCAAAGTCCTACCTCTGCCAGATACTGACAAGCGTCCGAGACAGAGATGCTCTTGCCTGCGGCAATGGAGATCAGCTCCTTGACCGTGATGCCCTTAAAGCGCACGGGCTGTTGAAACGCAAAGCTGATGCCCTTGTTGGCACGCTCGGTGATGGAAAGATTGGTAATGTCCTCGCCATCCAAAAGGATCTGCCCCGAGGTGGGCAGATAGATTCCTGCGATCAATTTCGCCATGGTGGACTTGCCGCTGCCGTTCGGGCCTGTGACTGCCACGAAGCGATCGTTGATCTTTAAGCTGACGTTTCGGAGGATCTCCTTTCCGTCATCTGTTTGATATGAGACGTTTTTAAATTCTAACATGGTTCTTCCTTTATGGTTGTATTCGCTTCTACTATTTTATCCTTTTTCCGACAGAATTGCAAGACGGCGCATGGATTTTGATGTTAACTTTCTGTGAACGCACGCCGAGAGCAATATTTTCGTGTTATAATGAAAAACGATTGGTTTTGTCACTTTTTTGACTGTTTTGCAGAAAATATGCAATAAGAATAATTCTAATTTTAAAATTATTTGCTTTTTACGGAAATTTCGCCGCTGAACAGGCGAGTTTGGAAGCCGTTTGGCATCTCTACCAAAAGTGCCCCCTCGTCGTCGATCCCCACGGCTTTGCCCTCGTGGGTCCCGTTGCTGTCGCTCCACTGCACCTCTCTCCCAAGGACTCGGGAGCAGCTGCGGTATTCCCCAAGCCAAGTGCGATCAGCAGGATCGAGCAGGAAGGGATAGAGCTGACGGAAGGCTTCTGCTGCCATCTCCGCCGCCGTGACAGTGGGGGCATCAAGAGAGCCTGCAATACCCGAGAGCTCCCCGGGGAAGGAATCGGTGGAAAGATTGACGCCGATGCCCACGATCACGTAGGTACCCTCGGCAGTGGTAAGCGCTTCGGTCAGGATCCCCGAGATCTTTCTCTCACCAAGATACAGGTCGTTCACCCATTTGATCTGTGTTTGGATCCCCGTAAGGGCTTGGATCGCCCGCAGAACGGCAACGGATGCCGCCGCCGTGACGGTAACGGCGGTATCGAGCGCAGTACTTGCAGGATACAGGATGCTGAAATACGCTCCCGTTTGTCCCGGAGAATAGAAGCTGCGCCCCATGCGTCCTCTGCCGCCGCTTTGGCGGTCGGCAAGCAAAAGGCACGTGCCCGAAAAACCGTCGGCAACCATGCGCTTGGCTTCATTATTGGTGGAATCGATCTCGTCAAACACACGGATGGAAAGGTTGGGATACTGCTTCCCTATCGTCTCGGCGAGATAGCGTTGCGACGAGCTTACAAATTGTGACTGTTGCGTTGACATCATTCAAAACCCCTGAAAAAGATAAATAAAGGACATACGTGATGAAAATTTTACATGAGGACAAGGATATTATCGTTTGCATCAAGCCTTCCGATGCGCTCTCGGAAACGACCCCCGAGGGGAACGGATTTGCCGATGCTTTGGCAAAAGAAAACGGCGGTTATATTGGCGTGGTGCACCGCCTGGACCGTGGGGTGGGCGGTGTAATGGTCTATGCCAAAACGCCTGCCGCTGCGGCGGCGCTCTCCCGATGTGTACAGCAAAGGACGCTACGTAAGGAATATCTTGCGGTGGTGCACGGCGTTCCCGTGGAGGTCTGTGGCACGCTGACCGATCTGTTATTCCACGATCGCAGAAGGAACAAGACCTTTGTGGTGGATCGGGTGAGAAACGGAGTAAAGGAAGCGGTTTTGGACTACGTGGTGGAAAAAACCGCTCCCGTAGAGCCCTTTGGCAACGTCTCGCTGGTGCGCATTTCCCTTCGCACGGGGCGCACCCATCAGATACGGGTGCAGTTCGCCTCCCGTGGACTTCCTTTGGTGGGAGACGGCAAATACGGTGCTTCGGGGGATCGATGTCCCATCGCTCTTTTTTCCACCCGTCTTGCGTTTTCGCATCCCGTGACGGGGAAGCCGATGGAGTTTTGCGCTCTGCCCGAGGGCGGGGTGTGGGACGCCGTGATGGGATAAAGCAGGCTCCTTGGGAGCCTGTGACGGAAAATGGGAAACGGTTGCGTTTTTCTCCGGACTACTGACAAACCCTGTTATAAAAAGCACAGTTCGTTAAAATGTATAAACTTTTTAGCCACTTTTCTTTTGACACCAAAGGCGCAAAATGAAAAAAGGCTTCGCTAGCTCAGCCGCAATTGCAAGCAATTGCAGTTAACAAAAGAAAACGCCGAGGATATTTCGCTCTCTGCGGAGAGCGAGGGGGGCTCCGCCCCGCCGCCCCGCAAGCTTTTGAAAAAGCTTGACCAAAACTTTTCGTCAAAATGACAGTGCTGACTCCTTTGTTAGCAAGCTGGGGAAACGGTTGCGTTTCCCTTTTTTGTTGTGAAAGTGCGGTTGCGTTATCGGTGCAGTGAAGCTTCGTCCTGGGAGAGCCTCTGCTCCATGACGATCTTCAGGGGCGTCATGCCGCATTTTTCGTAAAAGCGCATGGCTCCTGAATTGAGGCACCAGACGTTGAGTGTGACCGCTGCACAACCGTTTCTCTCGGCTTCCTCCAAAACGTAGCGGTAAAGCGCCTGTCCGATGTGCTGCCCACGCAGGGTCTCATCCACGCACAGGTCGTCGACGTACAGGGTCTTGCGGTCGCAAAGCGAGGGGTTGTCCTTGGTTTCCTCGTACACGCAAAAGGCGTAGCCTACGGCGGTATCCGCCTCGTCGGTGGCGACGAACACAGGGGTTTGGTCGTTGGTAAGGATCTCCAACAGCTCGGGGTCGGTGTATTTTTTGTTTCCCAAGCGGAAGATATCGGGGCGTCCCTCTGCATGGAGGCGATGCACCTGATACAAAAGCTTATTGATCTGCGGAAGATCCCGCTCGGTCGCTCTGCGAATGTTCATTCTTTTCTCTCACTTTCACGTTTAAAATCAAATGGGGTCAACCGAACACCTCGGCGGCACGGACGATGCGGAAGGTGTCGGGCTCGATGCGATCTCTGCCGTAGGCATCGAAAAATCGATCGGTGTAAGCATCGGTATGCAGGTTGAATTGCAGCGTCCACGCTCCCCAAAACAGATCGACGTGGCGATCCCCCACGCCTGCGCCCCCAAGGTCGATAAAGCCTGTGAAGCGCCAATCGTCAAACAGAATATTGGGCAGGCAGTAATCGCCGTGCAAAAGGGTGTCGGTGCGGAGCAGGTGTCCTTCCCTCTCCAGCACGCTCCACGCCTTCTCTGCGGTAGCGTAGCCCCAATTATCGGGGAACAGGGTGGTGTCGTAGTGTCCCTCCGAATAGTTCTTTCGGGCATTATTTAAGTACGTCTCTGTGCGATTCTGCACAGGACAATCGGGATAATCCGTTTCGTGCAAAAGGCGCAGCTGTGTGGCGATGGCATCGCACAGACGCTTGGGATCGCTGACGTAGGTCCCGTGGGTGGCGTCCTCCCCCGGGACCCGCTCGGTCAGAAGCCAATCCTTCCCTGCCTCGCTCAAATAGGACAGCACGGGAGCGGAAAGTCCCTTGCGGTGGAAATATTCGGTCAAAAGCGCCTCGGTGCGTAGTGTTCCCTCGGGGGCGCTTTTGAGGTAATAGCCTCGATCCTTTTCGATATAAATCACTCTCGCCTCGGGGGAGCAGGAGCTATCCCAGACAGGGGTGCCCTTTAAAAGGGGGTGAAATTCACGGGGGTAGGTATCGAGGGAAATGTGAATCGGTGTGCGTTTCATGGGGGGCTCCTTATGCAAATGTTTTTTGACAGGGTGGAAAATCAGTTGTAATTTTTGTTAATATGTGCGACTTATATCAATTTTTATTTTTGCGTCCTCGCCTGCAAGTTTGACAATTACCTCTTTATTAGAAATGTCTTGCAACGTAATCGATTGATTTTGATTCACGTGAACCGAGCAATAATATTCCCCGTCGATTAAAATTATAATTTCGGCATTTCCCGATTCCACGGAGCTGTTGATATTGAGAGTAAGACTGTTGCTTGATACTTTTGTGGCTTGAAGAATTAGAACACCGTGGAGCCCACTGAAGGATTTGCTAATAGTATCGTAGTCACAATCACGAAGCCTTGTACCAATGGTATTGGTATGAAATCCAAAACGTTGTCCGGACTCCATAGAACTTCTATAATTGTTTCCTGACTTCAAAATATCCTCTTGCGTAATTTCGATTAGTGCAAAATTATCCGCTCCATTTGTATCGACAAATTTGGGTGCCGTTAGAATTACAACGGCAATCAATATCGAAACCATGATAACGGCTGGAATACCAATCCATAAAGCAAGCTTCAAAGATTTTCGGGGGTTCGTTTCTGTGCTTCCACTTGGTTCGATTTCAAGAACCTCTTTTTTTGTTTGTTCCGGTGATTCATCAAATGAAGCAACGATTTCCTCCCAACATTCTTTTGGAGATGCTTCCATTTTTTTCATTTGCTCAACCGTAAAACGTCGACAACAGTTCGGACACGCAAATTCTTTCCAAATCCATTTGATATTACCGACAGCGGTATAGTTTCTAAATTTTAATCCTCGATTCCCGATCACGGTTTTGGGAATGATCGGAGGAATTGTTTTTGCTTCTTCAGAATTGCTGTTAATCACCTTTGACACTTTAACGACAGTTAAAGATGTATTACAAATAGGACAGCTGTGCTCTTTGGAAATATAGCTGACATCTTGTCTAACGTATCTGACTCCGTGAATCATTTTTTCTCCTTTTGTTTTTTCAAACTTTAACCAAATATAAAAGAAATATCCGGTCCTGATTAGAAATAGCAACGCACCATTCTGCTTCTTCTCGCTTACCAATAGATCACCTTGCTCTTTTTGGGATTCTCGGTTTGATAAACGACTTGACACTTTTCTCCGAGGGCGGGGCAAGGCGCTCCTGCGTGGATCCATTTTCTGCGGGTATACTCCACGCCGTCGACGGTATAAGCGACCTTGATGACGTGGGGAAAGGTTGCGCCGTCAAGCGGTCCTTTTCGGAACGACTTGGTATTGACCTTTAACCACCATTGGGTTTTGACGGTGAGGACGGTGCCTGTTGTTTCTGCGTTCATAGGGTGCTCCTTTCGTTGTTTTTGGGATCATCTTACCAGATAAAGGGGAGAAGTCTGTATTTTACCCTTGTCTTGTATTCTGCATAGCCGACGAGGCGTTCTGTTAAAACTTTTTCCTCGTTCAAAATGCGTATTACGATGACAACGGGATACAGTGCAAATGGGATCAGTCCCCAGAGGGAACCCAAAATCAGCGGCAGGGGCAAGAACATGAGCAGTGTGGCTAAATACATGGGGTGGCGGACGATGCCGTACAGTCCCGAGCTGATCACCGTTTGGTTCTCTTGCACCTCCACGGTGCGGGAAAGATAGGCGTTCTCCCGCATGACCTCGGCGTACATTCCGTAGCCGACCAAAAACAATCCGGAGGCAACGATCTCAAGCCACAAGGGAGCGCTCGACCAGCCAAAGCGGAAATCAAGGGCAGAGAGAACAAATCCCACAGGAAACAGCAAGCCCGAAAGGGCGATGACTCCCCGTTGCGTTTTTTCCTTTTCCTTGTGGTCCAGGCGTTTGGCGAGCAGGTCGGGGGATTTGATAAGCAGGACGATGCCCATGATCAGCACGGGGACAAACAGCAATGCGATAAACAGCCATCCCCCGGGATATTGCACCGTTCCTGCGGGAAGGAACAAGAGAATCCCCACAAGAATGAAGCCGAGGAGGTATTTCGTCAGGGCGTTGAGGAGAAGTTTCATAGGGGGCTCCTTTCGATATATTCTCTGAGGTAAGGGTGGGACATAATACCGTTATTCCGGCAGCGTATAAAAATTTCGGATCCTCACCTTTTCACAGGTCGATAAGCTCTCAATACTTTTATCAACAAATTCCTTGTTTAATTTTAATTCCGATATCCAAAGGCCTGGAAAGAGCGAAAGATGCCCACTGAAATCCGTCCCCCAAAAAGAAAATTCGTAGGGCTTTTCATATTTTGCTTTCACTACGCCTTCAATGTAATTATTATAAAAATCGATTTTTATGTAAATAACATCCTCATAGCAAAAGAATCTTAACATATGCTGGTTGACCAACACCACCCTTTTAGGGGTGATCTTGATACCGTAGCTGAGAAAGGAAATCAATGCCACAATCAATACGATCAAACACAGACCCCCAATTAAAATAAGTTCCACAATGGGCTTAGTGATCCCCATAATAAAGAACCACAAGCAAACGGGTAAAAAAATCGATATAATTAAATTCACTAAAAAAGGGACTCGGTGAAAATGCCTGATTTTTATTGTCTTCATATTTTTCTCCCAAGAAAATCATTGTTTTTGCGTTGGACATGAGAGAGGCTCATTTTTCTTTCTCTTCACAAAGTGCCACCTCATGTGTAAATGATGAGCTGATCGCTCTTTTTCTTGCGTAAATACAGTTTCAGCGGTAAGCGGATTTTGATCTCTAATGCGTGGCGGGGGCAAGCGGTAACGCATTTTAAGCATCGGATACACTCAGAAGAGGGCACACCCTCGCAAATGGCTTTCAGAGGGCAATTCTCCCCGCAAGCATTGCAGCCGTTGCAATTTGCGTTTTTGAAGATTTTCAATCCGACTCTGCTTCTCCATTTTGGAAAAAGGTTCGCCAATGGGTTTTTGTATAATCTTGGCAAAATGATGGCGGCGGGGGTCTTGATCTTTTCGACGATGGGACGGAGCTTGTCATAGTCGGAAAAGGCACTGTCCTGTGCCAGATAAGAATGCTTTGTGGGAACATACGCCGCAGCGACAATACTTTGACGGTATCTGTTTTGAATCTCTCGCAGGACGTTCCCGCAGCACATTCTTCCATAGGTTGCGATGACGGTCAGATTTTTGATCTTGGTCGTTTTCAAAAAAGCCTTCACAATGTCGGGGACATTTTGGCAATGCACAGGAAATACGAGCACAAGATTTTCATAATGATCGTCGCTGCTATTTTCAATATTAATTATGGGATAGCTTAATTGTTCCGCAAAATATTCAGCTACTGATCTGCTCTGTCCCGTGTTGGAATAAAAAGCTACTGCATTCATTTTTTAGATACTCTTTCATTATATGGCATTCGGGAATTTCATCAAGCGAAAAGCCGAGAGACGCATTCAGTTCTGCCAATGCCTCCTTGCGAGACAAGTTTTTGTTCCTGCTCGCAATGGAAATTTCAAGTGCGCTGAACGGAATCATTGTGCTCCTCATATGATAAAACCTTACAAATTGAGAATGCTCCTTGCATTTTTCAATTTTACAGCTGGTATGTAATCCCTTATCGGTTTCCTCGGGGGCAACCCAACCGCATTCACGGATGATGGTGTCCTTGATTGTTCCCCAATCATAAATGCCGCCGCAGATTTCATCGAAATCGACCTGTACGAATGCGGGGATATTTCCCGACCAAGAGGACGACCGAATCGCTTTTTTTAACGGGCGCAAGATACCCGGAACCTCCTTGATCGCCTCGCATATGTTATACACGAGTTGGTTGGAATATCCCGCTATGTTCTTGATTTTACTGTCCCCGTATGCAAGCTGCTTCATCGTGGCGAGAGCATGGAATTGTCCCTTTTTCAACGGTGGATGGAGGGTGAGGATTCTTCCCACGTTCAAAAGCGTATTCAGCGCTCTGTTTTCGGAAAAGGTGTAAGCGATTTTGGGCGCCATGTGGTTGAAGTACAGACCAAGCATTTGCGCAGGTTCATTTCCTGCGACGAAATAAGGGACCTTGTTGATAACGAGCTCGGGATAAAACAGCACGTATGCAAGAGAGGGGCAAGCGCAGGTGTTCTCACTCAAAGAGTACAATTTGTTGTAGATCTTTCTCAAATCGTCGTTTGAAATTTTTCTGCTGATGAACTCTACCGAATCCAAGGTGTTTTTTGCGTTTTCGATGCTCTTTTTTGCGCTTTCGGACATATATGGAATTTCCCAAGTAAGCGCCAAGACTCGAAGATTCAGAACTTTGGAAAGATAATAGAGCAAGTATGTAGAATCCTTGCCGCCCGTATAGAACACGGCAATATCAAATCTCGACTTTTTTGACCTTGGAAAGGTATTCATGATGGGAACAATGCTTTTCAAATTCCGCACCTTATCTGCGGATTGACAGATCGGGCATCTTCCTTCTGTGTCAAATTCAATTCCGGGGATCATAAAATCGTTTGCAATACAAGTCTTACAAAACCTCGCTTCCCCCAAGGTTGCGGGGATTACTCTTTTGTTTTCGACTTTGACGATTTGTACACCGACCAGAGGCTTCAAGGCATTCAAATCCGAAGCGCTCAGGTCGCAGGGCAAGCGTTCAATAATTTTTCTTTGTCGCCGGGACAGCTTGATGCCGTTTTGAAATAAATTCGGTTGATTTCTCAAGCCGTAGTATCTTAAAACGTTATTTTCCAGCTTCCATCTGCTTTGTATATCGTACATCGTTTT
>JAFTMU010000047.1 GCA_017452215.1 Clostridia bacterium | reverse complement strand
TTTCATCCCCAAATAGATCAACAAGACCGTAATATCCGCAGGATTCACTCCGCTGATACGAGACGCCTGCCCAATGGTCAAAGGACGGATCTGCGCCAATTTTTGCGCCGCCTCCAAGCGAAGTCCTCTGATCTCCTTGTAATTGATCTCCGCAGGCAAACGCTTTTCATCCAATTTTCTCCGCTGCTCCACCTCGCTCAATTGGCGGCTGGCATATCCTGCGTATTTGATGTCGGTTTCCACCGTCATGCAAACGCTTCTCGGGAGAATCGGTCGTTCGGGATCGATCCTTTCCAGATCCCGATAGCTTACCAACGGTCTGCGCAAGAGATCCGCAAGAGACGCCCCCGACTTCAACTCCGTCTCTCCAAGCTCCAAAAGAAGCGGATTTGCCGCCAAAGGAGAGACAAACGTGCGCTCCAAACGCTCTTTTTCCACATTTTCCGCCTCTTTCTTGGCTAAAAATGCATCATACCGATCTTGATCGATCAATCCCACCTCATATCCGATAGGTGTCAAACGCAGATCTGCATTATCCTGTCGGAGGAGCAGGCGGTATTCCGAGCGTGAGGTCATCATACGGTAAGGCTCATTGGTTCCCTTGGTAACCAGGTCATCGATTAGCGTTCCAATATAGCTCTCCGAGCGAGACAATATAATAGAAGGAAGCTTTTTGACCCGTCTTGCGGCGTTGATGCCTGCGATCAAACCCTGCGCCGCCGCCTCCTCGTAGCCGGAGGTACCGTTGAATTGTCCTGCGCCGTACAATCCCTTGACCGCCTTGAATTCCAAGGAAGCATCCATTTGCAAAGGATCGGCGCAATCGTACTCAATGGCGTAGGCATATCGCATGATCTCCGCCTTTTCAAAGCCGTTCAGCGAACGGAGCATTTGGATCTGCACGTCCGTGGGCAGGGAAGTGGAAAATCCCTGCAAATACATCTCGGAGGTATCCCGTCCCACAGGCTCAACAAAGAGCTGATGCCGCTCTTTATCCGCAAAACGAACCAGCTTGTCCTCAATAGAAGGGCAGTATCTGGGGCCCGTGCCGTGGATCTTTCCGGAATACATGGCGCTGCGGCTGATATTTTTCCGAATAATACGGTGAGTCTCGGAATTGGTGTAGACGATATGGCAGGAGATCTGCTCCTTTCCGTCGAACATCTCCTCCGAATGCAGGGCAGAGTAGGGCAGGGGAGACTCCTCACCCTTTTGCTCCTCCAATACGCTAAGATCAATGCTCTCCCGCTTGATTCTTGCAGGCGTTCCCGTCTTAAAGCGCAAAAGCTTGATCCCCGCCGCTTCCAAGGAAGCGGAAAGCCCCTTTGCGGGTAAGAATCCGTCGGGCCCCGCCTCGTAGCTTACGTTGCCAACGAATATGGCACTTTCAAGATAGGTTCCCGAGGCGATCACAACGCACTCGCAGCTCCACTCCTCGCCAAGTCTTGTGACAACGGACGAGACACATTTTGCGCCGTCGATTCCGCTATTTTGGTGATTTTCCGTATCATTCAAGACATTTATTGCGGTAATTTCTGCCTGGATCAAACGCAGATTCGGCGTTGTCTCCAGGGTACGCTTCATAATTGATTGATACAGCTTGCGGTCGGCTTGTACCCGCTTGCTCTGCACCGCCGCTCCCTTACCAAGGTTCAGCGTTCTCGATTGCAGCGTCACTAGATCTGCCGCCCGTCCCATCTCACCGCCCAGGGCGTCGATCTCGTAAACGAGATGCCCCTTTGCCGTGCCGCCGATGGAGGGGTTGCAGGGCATGTTGGCAATGGATTCGAGAGACATGGTAAACAAAACGGTATCAACTCCCAGCCGAGCCGATGCCAGCGCCGCTTCAATTCCTGCGTGCCCCGCTCCGATCACGGCAACGGAGCAGGAAAGCGGCTGAGTTTGGTTTTGAGACATTCCTTTTTCTCCTTTTCTCAAAGGAATTTATAAGACAAATATTGCTATGCAAAAATAATGCTTTACACGTTTAAAATACTGTCAGATCACTCCACACGGGCAAGATATTCCACCTGCTCGGGGGTTAATTTGTCAATGGAGACCTTCATGGAAGCAAGCTTGATATCCGCCACCTCACGGTCGATCTCGAAAGGCACGGCATAAACACGCTTTTCCAGATCCTTGCCGTGCTTGGCAAGGTACTCCAAGCTCTTTGCTTGAATGCCAAAGGACATATCCATGATCTCGGCAGGGTGTCCGTTGCCTGCGGCAAGATTGACAAGTCGGCCCTCGGCAAGCAGATTCAGCACTCTGCCGTCCTTCATACGGTAGCCACGGATATTGGGCTTTCTCTCCCACTCCTCAACGGCAAGGGAAGAAAGATCCTTCTTGTTGATCTCCACGTCAAAGTGACCGCTGTTGGAAAGGAGCACGCCGTCCTTCATCACCTCAAAATGGCGTCCCACCAGCACGTCGGCGCAGCCCGTGAGAGTGACGAACAGGTCACCGATTTTTGCCGCCTCGTCCATGGGAAGCACGGTAAATCCGTCCATCACCGCTTCAATAGCTTTGATGGGATCCACCTCGGTGACCACCACCACGGCGCCCATTCCCTTGGCACGCATGGCAAGGCCCTTTCCGCACCACCCATAGCCTGCAATCACCACCGTTTTGCCGGCAATGATCAGATTGGTGGAATTCATGATCCCGTCCAAGGTGGACTGTCCCGTGCCGTAACGGTTGTCAAACAGATGCTTGCAATCGGCGTCGTTAACGTCGATCATGGTGTAGTCCAGAAGTCCGGCATCCTGACGGGAGAGGAGACGGTGAATGCCCGTGGTAGTCTCCTCGCAACCGCCGATGAGATTCTTTCCAAGAGAGCGACACTCTCCGTGCAAAAGAGAGATCAGGTCTCCTCCGTCGTCAATGATCAGATCGGGGGAGCAGGCAAGGGTCGCCTTGAGATCCTCTGTGTATTCCTCGTCGCTCACACCGTGACGGGCATTGACCTCAAAGCCCTCGGCAGCAAGTGCGGCAGCAACGTCGTCCTGGGTGGAAAGGGGATTGCACCCCGTCACCGAAACGGTAGCGCCCCCGGCACGGAGCACCTTTGCAAGATAGGCAGTCTTTGCTTCCAGGTGGATCGACATAGCGATCTTCATTCCTGCAAAGGGAAGCGTTTGTTCAAAGCTTTCCTTAATACTGTTCAGAATGGGCATGTAGGATTTTACCCATTCGATTTTATCCTTCCCCGAGGGAGCAAGGTTGATATCCTTAATACGGCTCATGATGTTCTCCTTATAAGACAAATATTGCTGTTTTTGTGTAGATTACATAGGACATAGACGATATTTACAGGCGATCACAGTGGCGCAGGCACCGTCAAACAGTGCCTGTGCAGCGCAGGGAGGCTTTGTCGCCCTTTGCATATGCCTCCGCATCTTCCTTTTTCGCCCTCCGCCTGTACTCGCTTGGAGAGACCCCCATCTGCTTGATAAAGGCACGGTTAAAGGTGCGGGGCGTTTGAAAGCCCACCAGCGTGCTGATGCGTGCGATCGGCTCGTCTGAGTGGAGCAGATATCTGCACGCCTCCGAAACACGCAAAGAGTTGATATAATCGTTAAAACCAAGTCCCAATCTTCCGCTGAACAGGTGAGAAATATAATACTTATTCAAATGCAGCTTTTCCTGCAACAGGGAAAGAGAGAGCTGCTCGTTATAGTTCTGCGTGCAAAAGGAAACGATGGCTCTCAGGCTCTCCGATTCCGAGAGCGGCAGCTTTACCACCGAAAGCTCGGGCAAAAGAGACGCCAGTAGTGCTAAAAGATAGCCTCTGCGCAGGGTGGAAAGATGGGAAACTTCATCCTTTCCCCGGGTCGATGCAAGAGCGTCCACCAGAGCACGGATGCTCGG
>JAFTMU010000366.1 GCA_017452215.1 Clostridia bacterium | reverse complement strand
GTATCGGAGGAGGGGATCTTGCGGATCTCCCGGCTTTCCCCCGTCATTGCCGATTGGTCGCTTTTGATCTCGCCACTGATCAGGAGACCGTCGGCAGGGATCTGCTCGCCGGGGGAGAGCAAAACGATGTCGCCTACCACGATCTCGCCAATGGGAAGCTCGCATACACCCTCGCTTCTGCGCACACGGGAGAGGGTTTTTGCGCTTTCCTCCGACAGTGCCGAGAATGCCTTTTGCGAGGAGTGCTCCGACAGGGTGGAGATCAGGGTCGCCAAAAGGACGGCAATGGCGATCCCCGCACTTTCCACCCAATCGGATTGCCGAAACAGGAGCAACAGATTGATCGCCAATGCCACCAGAAGAATGCGGATCACCGGATCGTTGAGGTTGGACAAAAATTGACGGAAAAAGCTCTTTCCCTTCTGTCGGGAGAGCAGATTTGCACCGTGCTTTTTTCTCGATTCCTCTACCTCACGGGCGTCCAAAGCCTTGTATTGGGGCTTTTGCTTTTTCGTTCCGTTCATTTGAGCCTCCCATAAAAAAATCTCATTCCACTATATGTGAAATGAGATCCTTTTATGAGCGGCGGTTACATCAAAGGGGCGAAGATGCGGCAGATGTCCTGCAAGAGCTTGACGATGGGATTGGGTCTGCAATCCTTTTCGGTGATGGGGCGGCAGTGCGTCAGAGTGTCTAAAAAATCCTCCTTGATCGCCGAAACCGATTCGGTTCGATACAAGCAAGCGCCGCACTCGAAATGCAGATACAGGCTGCGGAAATCCATGTTGACTGTTCCCACGATGGCAAGGTCGCCGTCGGAGAGAAAGGTCTTGGCATGAATGAAGCCATCGGCGTATTCGTAGATCTTCACTCCCGCACGGATCAGCTCCCGATAATAGGAGCGTGTGGTGAAATGCACCAGGGGCTTATCCGGCTTTCCCGGTGTGATGATGCGCACGTCGATGCCGCTTTGTGCGCAATATTTGAGAGCGGAGAGCAGTTCGTCTCCCACCATCAGATAAGGGGTGGTAATATACAAATAGCTTTGTGTGCGGTTGATGGCGTGGAGATAGACCTGCTCGCCTACGGGAATCTCATCCATCGGATTGTCGGTATAAGGCTGTACCCAGCCGTCCGAGGGAGCGCAAAAGCTCTCGGCGGTGCGGTAGTGTGACGGATCCTCCTCGGTGCGGGTGAGTGTGCTCCACATTTGCAAAAACATGACGGTAAAGGCAGAGGCGGCATCGCCGCACAGTCGAATGGAGTTGTCCTTCCATTTTCCAAAGCGGATCTTTTCATCAATGTATTCGTCGGCAAGGTTAATGCCGCCCGTGTAGGCGATCTTACCGTCGATGACGGTGATCTTTCTGTGGTCACGGTTGTTTTGTACGGTGGTGAGAAAGGGATGGAAGCGGTTGAACGCCACGCACCGTATTCCCATGGAACGCAGTGTGTCCTCATAGCTTGGGGGCAGGGTGAGCAGGGAGCCGAAATCGTCGTAGATCACCCGTACGTCCAAGCCCTCCTTGGCTTTTCTTTGCAAGATCTCCAGAATGGAATCCCACATCACGCCCTCCTCAATGATGAAATACTCCAGGAAGATATAGCGCTTTGCAGCTTCCAGATCCTTTAGCATGGTAGAGAGCATTTGCTTACCGGAGGGGAAGTAACGGGTCTGTGTGTTTTGAAACACGGGAAAGGAGGCGGTGCTTTGCAGATAGGAAAGCAGTCTTGCATCCTTTGGCATCTCTTTTTTTGCCCGTTCCAGGGCGGCGCTTGAGGGAGCGTAGCCCTCTTTTTGCTTTTTGAACAATCGCGCCAAGCCACGGCGGAAGCCGTAAGAGCCGGATTGAAAGTGAAACACCCAATAAAATGCGCCGCCAAACACGGGAAAGAGCAGAATGAGGAATACCAGAGAGAGCTTGAAGGCGCTTTTATCGGAGCGGGTCAACAGGTGAAAGGCGGTCACAACGCTCAAAACCGTCAAAAGCCCAGCCAGCCAATAGAGCTGATAGGAGCGGAAAAGCATGACTGCAAGCAGAACGATCTGAAAGAGGATCAGCAGGACCACCAAAAGGCGTCTGCCAAGGAGCTGTCGTAATTTGCTGCGGTATTTTCTTTTTTCCAAGGCGGAGCCTCCTGTTCTTTGTTTTTTTTCAATAGCAAGAATGAACTGTTTTGCAACAGTTCATTCTTGCTATCTGTTATAAAAGATAAAATCCAAAAGTCAAGCAGCAAGAGCTTATTCTGCTTCGCCGCCGTCAGGGTTGTCCACGAACTTTGCCATGTATTCCTCGGCGGTAATGAGAATGGTGCGAGGCTTGGAGCCGTCGGGAGGAGAAACGTACCCCTCGGATTGCATGCGGTCGATGAGCTTTGCCGCACGGCTGTATCCGATCTCCAGCTTGCGCTGAAGGAGAGAGGTGGAGATGCGCTTTTCCTCAATGGCGATACGAACGGCATCGGCATATTTGCTGTCTGCCGCCTTGTCGCCGTCCTCGCCCATGGGAACGGGCTCTGCGCTTGCCTTGCCCTTATTGCCACATTGCGCAGCCAGCTCCTTGAGCTTGGCGATGAATTTTTCGTCGTATTCGGCGGTGCCGTTGGTGGCACGGATAAACTCGCAGATCTTCTCGACCTCCTTGTCATCCACGAATGCGCCCTGTACACGGGTATCCCGCATAGAGCCGATGGGAACGAAGAGCATATCTCCCCGTCCTGTCAGCGCCTCGGCGCCGATGTGGTCCAGAATGACACGGGAGTCTACCTGGGATTTGACCGCAAAGGCGATACGGGAGGGAACATTGGATTTGATCAGACCCGTCACTACGTCTGCGGAGGGACGTTGCGTACCGATGATTAGGTGCATTCCTGCTGCACGGGCCTTTTGTGCGATACGGCAGATCGCCGTTTCCACCTCGTCACGGGCGGTCATCATCAAATCGGCAAGCTCGTCGATAATAATGACGATATAGGGAAGCTTGGGCATATCGGGATCGTCTGCGGTCTTGGTAGTGTAGCCCTTGAGATCACGTACACCCACCTGCTCGAACAATTCAAAGCGGTGCTCCATCTCCTCCACACAAGCCTGCAGGGCGCCTGCGGCATCCTTGGGCGTGGTGACCACGGGAGCCATCAGGTGAGGAATGTTCTTGTAAATGCTGAACTCTACCTTTTTGGGGTCGATCATGACCAGCTTGACCTCGTCGGGCCGTGCCTTGTAGAGCAAGCTCATCACGATACAGTTGATACAAACCGACTTACCGCTTCCCGTAGTACCTGCGATCAGAAGGTGAGGCATCTTTGCGATATCGAAGATCAAGGGCTCGTTTGCGATTCCTGCGCCAAGGCAAGCGGTGAGCTTGTTTTTGGAGGAGGCAAACTCCCGACTTTCGATCAATTCACGCAGATAAATAGTGCTTCTGGTCTTGTTGGGAACCTCGATACCCACCGCATTGGTGCCGGGAATGGGAGCTTCAATACGAATGCCTCCCGAGGCACGGAGCGCCAGAGCGATATCGTCGGAAAGATTGGTGATGGTGCGCACACGCACACCTGCCAAGGGGGTGATCTCGTATCTGGTGACCGTAGGTCCGTGGGCGTAGCGGATGTCGTCCTCAATGCCAACGTGGAAGCTTTTAAGCGTTGAAGCAAGGGCGGTACGGCTGTTGTTCAGCTCTATTTGGTTTTCCTCGGTCAGGGGTTCCCCGGGATGGAGATAAGAAATCGGCGGGAAAATATAGCGCTTGGAAGTGGATTTTGTGGGCTTTGCCGCTTTGGCGGGCGCCTTTGCATCGGTTTTTGCCGAAGCTGCGTCTGTCGCTTTGGGAGCGGCGGGCTTTGCGCCATCTGCCTTTTTAACGCCTGCACGGGGCAGGGTCACCTGCTGGGCTTCCAGACGCTCGAACTCCTCGTTCGTCAGTCCAAAATCCTTCTTTTCGGGCGTGACCTTATGGAATACAGGCTGCTTCTCCTGCACAGGCGCCTTGGGCAAGGGCTTTTGCCCTGCCGGTTGGGGAGCGGTCTTTGCTCCGGGAGCGGCTGTGGGAGCAGCGGTTGCCGAAACGGGAGGACGGAGCGTAGAGGAGACCGATTGCGGTCTTTGCGCTGTAGTCGCTCCTGTGGGAGTGGCAGGAGACGCAGGACGTTGAGCGCTTGGCGCTGTGGTGGATGCAGGACGCTGCGGTCTTTGAGGCGCAGTGGGCGCCGCCGTCGCCGCACCTTGTGCAGGGCGGGTTGCCGCCGTGCGAGGGGCACCCAAGGGTACCTCGGGGGGGACGGGAGCGTGCTTGCGTTGCATCAATGCACCCTTGTCGTCCAGATCCACGAAAATGCTTTTCAGATCAAAGCTGCGGTCGGCTCTGGGCACTCGGCGAGCCTGCCGGTTATCTGCCGTTTTGGGGAAGATGGGCTCTACTGCCGCATCCTTGTTTGCAGAGGGGTCAATGGGCTTTTCCTCAGTGTTGTGGTTGGGGTATCCCTTGGGCAGGGTGACGGTGTTGGCGGCGATATGCTCCTCCTCCATCTCTGCCATCTTCTTATTGACGGCGTCAGGAACGAACACGTCCTCTCCGTCGTTGGGGTCGAGTCGGGGCATGGGCATGGGAGCCATCTTGTCGGCGTGGGTCTTTTTGGTGGATGCTGCCTTGATCACACGAACGGCGCCCAAGGGAGCCTCACCGTCAAAATCCTCGCCCTCGATCGATGCTTGTCCCGAGGTGGTGCGACGGATCTTTGCCTCCATTTTTGCACGGTTGCCTGCCTCCTCTGCGCTTTGCTCGGAGTAGGAGGGAGAGCGCTTGGCGTGGAGCTGTCGGCGGTTGCGCAGGTAGCTCCAAACGTATTGGGGAGTCATGCCAAGGAAATAGAAGAGAGAAGCGATCAAAAGCAAAAATTCAATGATCAGAGAGCCCGTAAAGTTGCAAAGACTATACAACAGGTATCCGAGCTTTCCGCCAATGACGCCGCCGCCGTTCATCTTTGCGCCCACGTCCATCAGCTTGTCGATAGGGATATCACGCATTTCATTTAAGGGGATCAGACAAAATACGTGAATGACGGACGCCAACATTACGATAAAGAGCAGGGTGGCAACGATCTTTTTGATGGCAAGCTTATGATCAATATAGCGCTTCCAATAAATGCCCAGATTCAAAAGCAGGAAGGGCAGAGCGAACACGGCGGGACCGAACAGACCGAACAGGAAGTAGCAGATATAATAGCCTACAATGCCCATCCAATGCTGTCCCGGGTCTTGTCCCGGATCTCCCAGGACGTTGCGCCAATTGCAAAAGATGTTCAGGATCAGAGAGATCCCGACAAAGATGCTCAAGCCGATGAGGACAAAGGGGATCACCTGGTGCGCCGCTCTTGCCGAGCGGGGAACGTCCATATTGAGCTTTTGCGGATTCTCCTTTTTGTTGGTCACGGTGGCGGTGGAGCCTTTGCGGGAGGCGGTGGAGGCGTGCACTCTGGTGTCGCTCTCGGGCGTCTTTTTCTTGGTGTCTGCCTTTTTTGCGGCAGGCTTTGCAGCTGTTCCCGATCGTTTCGGGGGAGTTGCCTTTTTTTCCTCCGTTACCGTTTCTTCGGCGGGGGTGGGCTCCTCCGTGGGGAGAGGCTCCGGCTCCTTGACGCTGCTCTTCATAGGGATCGAGGCGCTTTCGGGGGAGTTCTCCACGTCAAAGGGGGTACGCTCGATGCCAAAGGGCTCGTCATAGGCGCTGATTTTCTTTTTCTTGATGGGTGGCGCACTCTGTTGCTCTTTTTGCGAGGATTGATTTTTGTCGCTCATCTTTCCTAAATCCTTTCCAAGGAGCGCCTGTGGGAGCTCCCTATATGTCACATACAAATATCCACATTATATTATAACATCTCAAAAAAGGAATTGCAAGAGCAAAAGGGAAGTTTTTGTCAAGGTTTTTCAAGAAAAGGAAGCAAAGTCATAAAAGACTCTGCTTCCTTGAAGATCGGTTATTTATTTGCGCACAGACGAATGAAGTTCTCAAAGAATTTCTTTTCAATAGGGTCTCCCATGCGGTAGGAAAGTTCGGGGTGCCATTGGGTGGCAAAGATCTTTCTTTCACGGTCCTCCACTGCATCAATGACGTTATCCTTCTTCGATCTTGCTACCACACGGAGATTGGGAGCCAGGCGGTCGATTGCCCAGCCGTGGTGAGAATTGACGAGAATATCGGTAGAGCCGAATACGTCATAGACGAAGGAATCCTTCTCTGCGATCACCTCATGGTATTTGTTTTCGTCCTGGTGGGGATCGTAATCGATTTTTGAGATGCTTCCGCCAAAATAGATATTGAGATCCTGGTGTCCTCCGCAGATGCCGAAGATGGGCTTTCCCTGCTTGACGAACAGATCGATCACCTTAGCGTCAAGGGCGTATTCATCGATCTGTTGGGGGGGATCCATTGCCTCGCCGCCGTAGTATTTGGGGTCGATATCCTTGGCGCTTCCGGGGACGATCAAGCCGTCGCAAAGCTTGCAGATCTCCTCGCAATCCTGTCCCGAGATGATGGCGACCAATTCAAAATCCAGCTCCTTTGCCATGGTGTAAAGATCCATGGACAGGTACATACGGGGGGAGAAGATACTATCCAAGGGTTCAACGTGCATTTCACGCACGAGTGTTGCAATTTTCATGATGTAGTCTCCTTTTTTATTGATACAGTGTGGGATCGTCCATGATGACGCCCGCAGATTCCAGAATGAATTTTCCGCTCAGATAGTGGGCTTTGAGATTCCGTTGCAGGGAGCTTCCCTCGGGGAGATCCTGCCATCCCGTTGACTTGTAGCTCGGGAAAACGTAGGACATATGCCCAAGACCGTTGGAGAGGACGGGGAAGCGCAAAAAGCGGTTGCCGAACTGTACGATCTTTGATTTTTCCCCGATCATGCTTTCAAGTGAGGTAGAAAGCAGCCAGGAGTGGCAGTAAAATGCCTTGGGGGAAAACTCGGGGAAGCATTTTTTGATTCGTGCGACTCCTTCCCGAAAGCTTGCTTGAATATCCTCGGGGGAGAGACTGCTGTTGGTGGGAATATGCAGGGAGAGCACGTTGTCCTCGGTGCGCAGAACGCACTCCCATTCCTCTTTTTTCAAAGTGGAGAGAGTGGGGGAGGCTACACCGTCTCTGACCAGATGCCCCTGAAAGATGCTTTCGTCCTCGTAATATTCCGCCTCGAAGGCGCCGTCCTTATCAGTGCAACCGGCGCTGCCCAGAATCTCGCCCGAGCGGTGGAAGCTGCCCTTTGTCATCATGGGGAGACGTTCGCCGCTTTGCTTGTTTTTCAGGATCACAGCGTTGCTGTTAAAGGAGGCACGGTGGAAGAAGAACACCCCGTGGCGTGTCATTTCGCCGGAAAGGATCAACAGACTCCAACCGAACTGAGAGATGTCAAAGAAGTAGGATCCCGTTTTGGCGTATTCGTTTTTGAGGGAGGCGCAAAGATCCCCAAATATCAGCTTGATTTCTGCTTTGTCAAGTCCTCGATCGGTAAAAAAGGCAGCCGATTTGGGGACGAGAGAAAGCAGGATCATGATCGTTGTCCAGGAGCTGCCCTTGATGCCGTCGAATGGCTTGGGTAACGGAACGGTACGGGCAATATGCCAGGGCAGAGGCTCGACGTAAGCGGCGACAGCCGCTGTGTATCGGAATAGCGCCTCGTTTCCACGAAGCTCCTCGGCGCCCTTTTGCACGGTGGGGAAGAGCTCGCCGAAGATCTGGTATTCCGCCTCCAGTCGTGCAAGCTCCTCGGGGTCGGCGAGCTTGCTTTTTGCGGTGGCGGTGTGCCGATACACCGCTTCCAGACCCTCGGGATATTCGGTGATCCCAAGAGAGGCGGCAAGTGCTTTAAGTTCCATAGGTCCTCCGTATTTTGATGATAAAATGATGGGGTATCTGACGAAAATGGTTTTTCGGGAACATTATAACATGGAAGCTTTGGAATGTCAATGCAAAAAAATAAATTGTAAAACAAAAAAATTTTACGAGCCGTTTCCCGCACCAACAAAAAAGCCGAGGCGATTGCCTCGGCTTTTTTTGTTGGTGCAGTAGCAGGGAGAATGTACGAACCTGATTTGAGAGAAAAGGCAGAGTCGATCTGCCTTTCCGTTTCGGTAATGGTTTCGGTGTTGATTTTATGCGGCTCGATAGTGTCCGTAAAGTTATAAGTGATAATAACCT
>JAFTMU010000365.1 GCA_017452215.1 Clostridia bacterium | reverse complement strand
GGCAAAGATAAAATTTTAACTGTTTTTTTCCAAATTTGAATATTTTTTTAAAGTATTTTTTATAAATCCCATTGACAAGTTCTTAACAATATGCTATAATTGTCTCAAATGATACAAAAGGAGGTGGATACTTGGGATTTTCAAAAAAAGAAATCACGGCGCTTTCAGACCATTCCTTGTTTTGCGGCATCAATACAGAGATCGCCATCGCAGTTTTTGAGAAGCACGGTTGCGGTGTGTGTGAATTTTCCATGGACGAGATCATTCTTTCTCCCTCTGTCACGGAGAAAAAAGCCGGGCTGCTCCTGTGCGGGCAAGCAACCGTGTCTACCGCCGACGCCTCAAAAAGCACTCTGCTGCGATACCTGCACAAGGGAGATCTGTTCGGGATTGCCAATTTTTTCACTGACGAGCCTTACGTAAGCCTGATCCGTGCAGATCAAGCCTGCCGAGTGTTTTTTATCACGGAGGAGGCGATTTACGAATTATTGGAAAGCGATCGCACATTCTTAAAGAGATATCTTACCTTTCTTTCAAGCAGGGTGTGCTATCTGAACCGTAAGATCGGATACCTGACCGCAGGAAGCGCAGAACGCAGATTAGCGCTCTACCTTTGCTCCTTTGAAGAAAACGAGATCCTTTTTGGGGAATCTCTTTCCTCTCTCTCCGTCGTTCTTGATCTTGGGCGGGCGTCACTCTACCGTGCGTTTGACCGATTGGTTCACGACGGATACATTGAAAAAAGCGGGCGAAAGGTTCGTATTATTCACCGGGAAGCTATGCTTAAAGCATATCAATAAATATATAACACAGAAAGGAACATTATTATGAAGCTTCGTTTACTTTCCCTCATCACCCTTTTGTGCCTTTTGCTCTCTATGACCGCTTGCCTCGGTCGAGCAGATGACAAAGACACAACAACCACCACTGACACTCCTACCGACGGCACCACCACCGGTTCCCCGTCCGACGACGGTCCCTCTGATACCCTGACCCTGACCAACGCTTTGGATCTGACCGCAGAGTGGAATAAGGTTGCGGCACAAGGTTCTTTGGTACAGGGCTGCGTCGTTGTCCGCAAGGCATTTTTACAGGAAAATCCCGATACCGTAGAGCATTTTCTTGCTGAATATGAAACCTCGATCAATTATTTGAGCACCAATCTTGAGGAGGCTGCCCAGATGATCGTGGACAACGGCATTTTCACCAGTGCACCCGTTGCTAAAAAAGCGATCCCGAAATGCAACGTATGCTTTCTTGACGGTGCAGAAATGAAAACCGCTATGCACACTTACCTTGAAATTCTCCAAGGAATCAATGCAAATGCCATGGGCGGTACGCTTCCCACAGACGATTTCTACTACACACGGAAAGCCGCAACAAGTGATGCTTCCTGCGGTAAAGCCATCAACGTATATACCCTGAACGGCACCACGGGATTTGGTATGGCGAAGCTTATGAACGACGCTAAAAACGGTGATACGCTGGAAAGCTATACCTTTAGTGTACAATCCGACGCTACCATCGTGACCGCCGCATTGATCAACGGCAGCGCAGATATTGCGGCACTGCCCACCAATGCTGCCTCCACTGTTTACAACAAAACGGGCGGTGAGGTATGTGTGATCGCCGTAAATACCCTTGGCTGTCTGTATCTTTTGACCAATCAGAACGAGACGGTTTCCTCCTTTGCCGATCTGAAAGGAAAAACAGTGTACGTTCCTGCGCAAAACCCCACCTTTATCTTTACCTATCTGTGCAAGATGAACGGCTTGGAAATCGGCAAGGATATCATCATTGATTCCAGCACTTATGCAAAGCCTGCCGACCTGCGTACTGCCGTTGCCGCCGGGTTGGTTGACATTGCCGTCTTGCCCGAGCCGATGGTTACCATTGCGATCAATGCGGTAAATGCCGCAAATGCGCAAAAATGATAAAAATCCTTAAAAAAATATGCCGCACTCTTTTGATTGCGGCATTTTGGATATTGATTTGGGGAATTGCATCCCATCGCTTTGGAAAGCCTCTGCTCTTCCCCTCACCCTTATCCGTCTTTGAGACTCTGTGGAAAATGTTACAGACGCTCTCCTTTTATCAGATCACCTTAAATTCCTTTCTCAACGTGTTTTGGGGGATTCTTTTTGGGACACTTGGCGCCTGCTTGCTTGCCATGCTGACCTATAAGGTGAAATTGATACGGGAATTGTTTTTGCCATTGATGTCTGTTATCAAGGCAACGCCTGTGGCTTCGTTTATTATTCTTGCATTTTTCTTTATCGGTTCTTCAAGGACACCCAGCTTTATTACGTTTTTGATGGTCTTTCCCGTTGTGTGGACCAACCTTGACGAGGGACTGCGAAAAATCGACAACGGGCTTGATGAAGTGGCACAGGTCTATCGGTTTTCTTCATTCGATAAGCTGCGCTATTTGACGCTTCCCTCTGTGCAACCCTACTTTGCCTCCGCTTGCCGCTCGGCGCTGGGACTTGCTTGGAAGGCAGGCGTTGCCGCCGAGATCATTACCATGCCCCCCGAGACCATCGGCTCGATGATCGGAGATGCAAAAACATATATCATGACGGAGGAAATGTTTGCTTGGACCTTAACGGTCATTCTGCTCAGTCTGTTGATCGAATTCGGTGTAGGGCGTCTGTTAGGATTATTGGAAGGCAGACGCCGTGTAGGAAAGGAGGAAAACTGATGTTGGAATTGAGGGACGTGACCTTTTCCTATGATCAAAAGCCGATCTTGAAGGATTTTTCCTTAACTCTTGCTGACGGCGAGATCCTTGCCGTTATGGGACCGTCGGGGTGCGGAAAAAGTACCCTGCTCTCCCTGTGCGCAGGACTTCTCCGCCCCCAAAAAGGCTTTGTGATTTCCTCCTTTGATCGCATCTCCTTTGTTTTTCAGGAGCCTCGCCTGTTGCCTTGGCTCACAGTAAGAGAAAATCTTGCCGCCGTTTTGAAAAAGACGGACGGGATTGAGGAAATCATCACAGATGCCTTGGACTCCGTGGAGCTTTCCGATTGCAAAAATTTATATCCCGAGGAATTATCCGGCGGAATGAAAAGCCGTGTTTCTCTTGCACGTGCGCTGATTTTTGACGGTGATCTCTTCCTTTTTGACGAGCCGTTTGCCGCATTGGACGAGGAATTGAGAAAACGAATCGGTGCCGAAATGCGGAGGCATTTAAAGGAAAAAGGCGCCGCTGCGATTTTTGTCACCCACCAATTATCCGATGCGGAAATGATGGCAGACCGCATTTTATATCTGCCGTCAACAAATACCTAACAGCCGACTGACCGTGACAGGCTCGTATCCTTTTTCCAAAAGCTTGGACAAAAGGATCTCCAATGCCTCCGGTGTCTTGCTCTCGGTGCCGATATAATCGTGCATGAGAACGATATCCCCCGGCTGAATATTTTCCAACACCGTTTGCACAATGCGAGCGGTGTTTTTTTCTTCCCAATCCCGTGTATCCAAGCTCCAAAGTACAAGGGTATAATCCCCGCCCTCGGAGCAATGGCGAACGTACTCCGTTACCGCTCCCTCGGGGGGACGAAACAGGTGCGGACGGTATTCACAAAGCTCCTCCAAGGCATCCTCGCATTTGCCAAGCTCATCGTTCAAGGCTTCCTCGTTCAAGCCTCTCATGTGATAGTGGGAATAGGTGTGATTTCCCACCTCGTGTCCTCTTTCAAGGACCTCCTTTGCTGCCTGTGGATAGTTGACCACGTTAACGCCCACCATAAAAAAGGTCGCCTTTACGTTGTATTTATCAAGAATCTCTAAAATTTCATGGGTGAGACGGGGATGGGGTCCGTCATCGAAGGTCAGTGCGATCTGCTTTGTTTGTGTCACCACGGAACGGTAAATTTTTTCCTCTGCGTAAGCCTTGATCGGTATACTTGTGTACAAAAGCGAAAAAAGCAAGAGAAAGGAAAAGAGAGAGCGATAGATGTGACGCCGCATGATACTCATTCCTTTTTGGTCAGCTCATCCAAGGTCCCAAAGCGGTAGCCAAGGATTTTAAGTTCCTTTATGACGTCTCCGAGGATCAAAGCGTTTGTCTTTGACGTGGGATGCAGGAGCATGACCTCGCCGTTATGAGCGTTATCAAGAATGATGGATTTTGCTTTTTCGGGGGACATTTGCTTGTTGTTATCCCAATCGGGGTATGCAAAGCTCCAAAAGATAGTTTTATATCCGTTTTCCTTTGCGGTGACTAAATTTTCACGGCTGAATTTCCCCTCCGGCGGGCGGTAGTAGGAAGAAAGCTTTTCTCCGACGGTGCTCTCGTAGATCTGCTCCATGGCATGAAGCTCCTCCAGAAACGCCCGGCTGTCACACTTACTCATATCCTTATGGCGTGCCGTGTGATTGCAAACGGTATGCCCCTCGGACGTCATTCTTTTGATAAGATCGGTGTTTTTTGTGACCAGATGCTCCAACACGAAGAAGGCAGCCGGAACGGACTCGGCTTTGAGCGTATCCAAAATTTTTGCAACGTTGCCGTTTTCGTATCCCGCATCGAAGGTCAGATAGATCACCTTTTCTTCTGCCGTGGGGTCTGTATGACTGCGGTCAATATAATAGCCGTCCAGCTCCTCGACGAAAGCAATATCGCCTCCAATCCCGGGCTGCACGTGATCCTTGGCGTGAACGCAGTACCAATGATAGCTTTCCCCTTTTGCAAATGCGGGAAGCATGCAACAAAAACACAGTTGTATCACTGACAATAAAAAAATCACCGTTTTTTTCATGAGAAACACTCCTTATCAAGCATTTTGATAACAGTGTTTGCTCTTTGCAATGAAAAAAACGGTGAAATTTTCGGTATTGACGGCAAATTTAATCTTTTTGATGCGGTTAATCGTAGTACAGGTCCTCTATTGTGATTCCCGTGGTTTCGCTTTCTCTGAGCACCACAAACTGAGGGCTGGCAAAATTGCGCCCTACGTCGGTGCGCAAGGAGCCGTCGTTTTGCAAAAGCTTATACATCAGCTTGTAGGTTTTCAGGGTGTCCCCGTTGCTTACGGTGGCGGTTTTTACCAAAGAGATCTCTGCTTCGTAGATCATTTGCTGTGAGAACGGCTCTTGGGGAGTGTGGGAGGCGTAATAGTGCTCGTTGAAGCAGGCATTGTATGCCTCGGTATCACCGTGCTTCATGATATCCAAAAAATCACACAGATACCACACCGTATCGTCGAAGCTGCGGTCACTGTCCTCACTGATGCTCAACCCCAAGCCGCTATCCGAAACGTATCTGACCACCTCCGGATACAGCGCAAGGTATGCCTCGTATTCAAAAATATCCCCCTGATAGGGCTTATCAAATTTGATCTGCGGAGTCTCACCGCCGCCGTGGTCACCGCCTTGCTGTTCAGATGGAAACAAAAGCCCCAGCACCCCGATCAGGGCGCTCAACAGGAGAATGGCGGCAAGAACGCCGCACAGGACGATCAGAAGCCTTTTGCGCATTTTTTTGCTTTGCAGGGTCAGCTCCGCAAGCTCTTCGGGGGTCTTGGCAGATGCGTTTTGTTCCTTGGAAGTGTTTGGATCCATGTTTTTTTCGATCCTTTCTCTCATTTTCCTTTATTTTATCACATTCGGCGCTGTTTTGCAAGTGGCGAGGCGGGATTTCTTTTCTTTGGCTTCCACAAGAAAAAATATCGCATTATTTTTGAAAAAATATGCATTGGGCTATTGTACTCTTTTACTTTTTGTGTTATAATATAATGTGATTTTTTAACAGAAAGGACTCGTTTCACCCAAGATGAAATACCTCGTTTTGATTCCCGACGGCATGGCCGATGAAAAAATAGAGCAATTTGGCAACAAAACTCCTATGCAAAAGGCGAAAAAGCCCATGACTGACTACCTTGCCTCCAAGTCCTTGGTAGGCACTGTTTCCAACGTGCCCGAGGGCATGGTTCCCGAGAGTGACACCGCAAACATGGCGATCCTCTCCTTTGATCCCAAGATCTACTCCAAGGGACGCTCTCCCCTGGAGGCGCTCAGCATGGGAATTGAAATGCAACCCGATGAGACCGCCTACCGCTGTAACGTGGTAACCCTCTCGGAGGACGAGGAGAGATACGAGGACAGGATCATTCTCGACCACAGCGCAGATGAGATCTCCACCGCCGTGGCGGATCAGCTGATCAAGGCTTTACAGGAGCATTTTGGAAACGATCAGCGGCATTTTTATACGGGCGTGAGCTACCGCCATTGCCTGATCTGGAAAAACGGAGACGACAAGTACCCCTTTATGCGTCCCCACGACATTCTCGGAAAGCGGATCGGTGAGTATCTTCCCAAAGCAGAGAACGGAGGCGAGGAATTCTACCGTTTGATGAAGGAAAGCTACGATATCCTCAATCACCATCCCGTGAACGAAGCAAGACGCCAAAGAGGCTTGAAGCCTGCCAACTCCGCATGGTTCTGGAGTCCCGGAAAGAAGCCCCAGCTGCCCAACTTCAAGGATAAATGGGTACTTGACGGTGCCGTGATCTCGGCAGTGGATCTGATCAAGGGAATCGGCATTTGCGCAGGCATGAGATCCATTGACGTGGACGGTGCTACGGGCAACGTACACACCAACTACGACGGCAAGGCGACTGCTGCCATCCAAGCCTTTGAAAGCGGTCATGACTACGTTTACATCCACGTGGAAGGTCCCGACGAATGCGGTCACAGAGCGGAGGCAGAAAACAAGGTGCTCTCCATCGAGCGAATCGATGAAAAGATCCTGACCCCCGTTTACAATTACTTAAAGGAATGCGGCGACGATTTCAAGATCATGATTCTGCCCGACCATCCCACGCCCCTCTCCTTACGCACGCATACCATTGATCCTGTTCCCTTTTTGATCTTTGATTCGAGAAAGACGGAAAGCGGAGTTGCAAGCTTCTGTGAGGAAAGCGCCAAGGAAAAAGGGCTGTACATTGAAAACGGATACACCTTGATGGATCTGTTGGTAAAATAACCGAAAGGATAAAAAAATGGATAACGAGCAAAATATCATCCCCGCAGAGGAAACGCCCGAGACGGAAAAAACTCGGAAAAGCAGTTCCTTTTGGTTTGACATTTTGGAAATGTTCGCCTGGTCCCTGTTTGCGGTGTTTCTCCTGTTCACCTTTGCTGTGCGGCTCTGCCGTGTGGACGGTTCTTCCATGGAAAACACGCTCTATGAGGGAGAAAATCTCCTTTTATACAGTGTTGGATACACTCCCGAGCAGGACGATATTATTGTGTTCCACCTGACAAATCCCGATGCCGATCTTGAAAAGACACTGGTAAAGCGTGTGATCGCAACCGGTGGGCAGAGTTTAAGGATCGATTTCAAGACCGGGGAAATTCTTGTGGACGGCGTAAAATACGAGGACAGTCACGCAGTGCTCAAAAACAGTGAGGATGTGATCGTCGATCAGTATAATCTCAACGGTGCCGAGCATCATTACGATCCTATTACCCGTGTGATGTCTCTCACTGTTCCCAAGGATCATCTGTTCGTCATGGGAGACAACCGAAATTGGTCCAAGGACAGCAGAGACTTGGATATCATGTTCGTTGACGAACGCTCTGTTCTTGGCAAGGTGATCCTGCGACTTTCTCCGTTTACCCTGTTCCCTTAATTTTTTAGCGATGAAAGGAGGTATTCTATGCCTTCCGAAACAATACAATGGTTCCCGGGGCATATGGCGAAAACCCGCCGCATGATCTCGGAAAACCTGAAAAACGTAGATATCATTATAGAGATTTTGGATGCCCGCATTCCCTATTCTTCGAGAAATCCCGAAATTTCCCGATTGACCGAGGGAAAGCCCACCCTGCTTTTGCTGAACAAGGCATCTCTTGCCGACCCGAAGCAAAATGCGCTTTGGGTGCAGCGCTACACCGATGAGAATACCCATTGCCTTTTGACCGACTGCGTTACGGGTGAGGGACTGAACCGCATGGAGGGAATGGTCAAATCCATTCTTGCGGACAAATTGCGCAAATACGAGGAAAAAGGCATGAAGGGCCGCCGTGTGCGTGCCATGGTATTGGGAATCCCCAACGTGGGAAAATCCTCCCTGATCAACCGTATTTGCGGAAATAAAAAAGCAAAGGTAGAGGATCGCCCCGGTGTGACCTTGGACAAGCAATGGGTCCCCACCAAGATCGGTATTGATCTTTTGGATATGCCCGGGATCCTTTGGCCGAAATTTGAAGAAAAGCGGGTGGGAGAAAATCTTGCTCTGACCGGTGCCATTCGTGACGGTATTTTGGACATGGAAGCCTTGGCAACGGTTCTTTGCAAGCGTCTGCGACTCCTTTACCCCGATATGCTCTCGGCAAGATACAAGCTTGGCGAAATGGAGCAATATGCCGCTCTTTCGGATTACGATCTGTTTTTGACCATTGGAAAAAAGCGCGGCTTTTTGATCAGCGGCGGAGAGATCAACACCGAGCGCACGGCGATCACACTGTTAGATGAATTCCGTGGCTCGAAGATCGGTAGGATCACGCTGGATCGCTACTCCAAGGAGGAGCTCCATGCTTGAATACACCTTGGAAAAAGAATTGAATGAAAAGGGCTACCGTGCCGTTTGCGGCGTGGACGAGGCAGGCAGAGGCCCTCTTTGCGGACCTGTGTTTGCCGCTGCCTGCATTCTGCCTGCAGGCTTTGTTTTGGAGGGCTTGAATGATTCCAAAAAGCTCACTCCGAAGAAGCGTGACAAATTATTCGATCTTATCTGCGAAAATGCCATTGCCTTTTCCATTGCATCGGCAAGTGTGGAGGAGATTGACGAATTGAACATTTTGGAAGCAGACCTTCTTGCCATGCGACGTGCCATTGACGGGTTGCAGATCCCTGCGGACTTTGCTTTGATCGACGGGAACGTGGACCGTGATTTTCAGATCCCTGCCCGTGCCGTGATCGGCGGAGATGCCATTTCCCCCAGCATTGCGGCGGCATCTATCCTTGCCAAGGTCGCCCGTGACTGTGATTGCTTGCGTTTGGATGCGCTGTATCCTCAATACGGCATTGCAAAGCACAAGGGATACGGCACGAAGCAGCATATGGACGCTCTGCGTACATACGGTCCTTCCCCGATCCATCGCAAAAAATTTATTCGCTTCTTAAACAACGATGAAGCCCTTTGATACAACGAAAAAAATCGGTGATTTTGGCGAAAAGATCGCCGTGCGCTATTTGCGTCTGCACGGATATACTGTAAAGGAGCGAAATTGGCGAACGGGGCATATGGAGATCGATATTATCGCTTCCTCGTGGAGATCCATTGCCTTTGTAGAGGTAAAAACAAGGACTTACACGAAGGAAACCATGGAGATCGCTCCCCCGCCTAAAACCGCCGTCCGCTATGAAAAGCAACGTCTCACCCGACGGGCGGCAAGGCAATATCTCTTTGAGCATCCCACAAATAAAACGCCACGCATGGATGTGATCGAAATCTGGTTATTGAAAAACTCGGAAAACGGCAAAGCAAAGGTTGCAAGGATCCATCATATCAAGGCCGCCTATTGACGGCAGAAGGAGCTTCTATGCGACTTTCCCTTTTTGATCTGCATTGTGATACGGCGTATCGCATGCAAAGCGAGCATCAAGGCTTGCTTGACAATTCCTTTTCGGTTTCTCTGCGGCAGGCTGAAGCGTTTGATAACTACTATCAAATCATGGCACTTTGGACCAGTGACCGTTTGGACGACGAGGAAGGCTGGAATGCAATGCTGCGAATGCTTTCCAACCTGCAAAAGGACCGTTCCGTGCAAGAAAAGCGGGCGGTACTTTGCTCTGCTTGCCCTTCTGTGTCAGACACAAGAATTCCTGTATTGATGCTTTCCTTGGAGGATGCAAGAATCCTTGGGGGACACGTGGAGCGTGTTGACCGACTGTTCGACCTTGGCATACGCATCATTACTCCACTGTGGCGAGGTTGTTCCTGCATTGGCGGAGCTCACGATACGAGCCTCGGCTTGACCGAATTTGGAAAGCAAGCGATCCGCCGTGCTCTTTCAAGGGGCATGATTCTCGACATTTCCCATGCTTCACACCGCT
>JAFTMU010000364.1 GCA_017452215.1 Clostridia bacterium | reverse complement strand
GTAGGCTTTTTTGCGCCGGGAATTTGCGTTTTTCGTTTGCAAGTACGATCAAATACGGTCAAATTATGGACGAAAATTGCGGCGTCAAGCCGCAAAGCAAAAACCAGGGGGGTGTCGACCAAATGCGAAACGCATTTGAGACACCCCCTTTTTATTATATTATTCGGTAGCTTGGGACATTTGATCCTCTTGTGCCAGATAGTAGCGCTGCTTGAAGAAATAGATCCCTATCATCAAAGCAACGGCTGCGATCGCCCAATAAAACAGTAGGTCGGCGTTGATATCCAGCCCGGAGGTATAGTTGGCAAGGGGATGCGTCTCGCCTCCGTACACGGCATTGACTGACGTCACCTTGTCGAAGGCAACGCTTCCCTCCCAAGTGTGCGTCAGCTCGTACCGCATGCGTGAGGGGAGCACCACGTTCTCCAGGACCACCGTTTCATTCCGTCCGTCCCCTTCCACGGCGATCAGGAGCTCCTCTATGGTAATCTCCTCGTTGGTTTGATTCATCAGCACACCGAAGAGACGCAGCTCGTATCTCTCACCATCGGCATCAATGGGAGAAGCTGAGACGGTGACAGTCTCGGGAACGGCGACGGTCTCCTTCGTGGTGAATGCGGAAATGACGCCAAGTACGAGGAATAACAGGGTCACGATCCCCATAACAAGGATCAGGACGTTATAGCCCACGTGTCGGGTCAAGTGTTGTTTGAGATCCTTCATGCCCTCCTCCGTCAATCCTCCGAGAACTCACCGAATACGGCAAAATCGACGACACCGATGCGACAATCCTTTGCCCAACCCGTAATGCGCAGGCGGACCTTTTGACACTTGAAGGTGTCAAAGATGCGGTAATCGATGTTTTTGTCCTCCGTGTTATCCGAGGCATCCAACACCGTTTTCCATTCCTCCCCGTCAAAGCCCTCGATCACATATTTTACAGGCTCGGGGGTGCGACCGCTTGCGTAATCGATGTCCAGCTCTCTCCACCAGATGCGGACGGAGCTGATCTCGTAAGGACCTTGCAGGTCGCAGGTGAGAGTGGGCTCACGGTCGTCTGCCTGCGGCTCCCACCAGGTCAGGTTGTGCTCATCCACTGCATAAATGGGCTCCCGTCCGTACACGTGGCTGGACGCCGTGGTGGCGGCGTATCCCGTCAGAGAAACCAAATCGGGGGAGTTACAGGTCACTGCATCTTCACGAAGTCCCGGAATATACTGGGGCGTATTGGTCACGCCGTGGGGGCAGTACAATTCACCGTTTTCGTCCACGTCCACCAGGTCCATGCCGATGCGGCGCTCATATTGGTGGAAGGAGGGGGCAGGAATGGTATAAAACGCCCAGAGCGTATTGTTAGGACCGTGCTCCACGCATCCGTGTCCCGTACCGATGACCACGCCGTCACGGCGCAGGGTCAGGGGGTTCTTCTTCTGACACTTGAAGCCGTCCAGGGGGCTCTCGTCCGAATAATATACCGCCATGGCGTAGGTGCCGTTGCAGGTATCGGGGGTGCCGTAGATCATATAGTATCTACCGTTGTGCTTGACCATGTGAGGTCCCTCGACCCAACCAAACTTTTTGTTCTGATTATGGTAGCCCTTTCTCTCCCAGACGTTGTCGGGGTTCATTTTCAAAATGACCTCGGGACCACGAATGACACGGCGGGGATCCTCACGGTCTAATTCATATCCCACGATCATGCAGTTAAAGCGGTGAAATTCGGTGGTGGGCTCGCTGGCAAAGGCGTGCATATAGATCCTGCCATCGTCATCGGCAAAAAGATCGGGGTCGCAGGGACGGAAGGTCTTGCCGTCGGGCATGATGAACTCGCCCAACTCCTCAAAGGGTCCTGTAGGGCTATCCGATACGTATAAGGGACAGATCCATGAGGTGAGCAAGAATTTCTTTCCCCACGGAATGATGGAGGGGCTGTATTTGGGACAGTAGGGCTCGGTGCGCACGTGCTTCCAATTGGCAAAGTCCTCACTGACCCACGCCATGCCGTAGCTGGGATACAAATACCACTTACCCTCGTGATAAAAAACAGTAGGGTCGGAAATGGTTCGGTAATCGGGGCCCTTTACGCTCTCGGGCTTGTTCTCGTGGCTGAACATTCCGTGTTCAAAAGGATACCAATCGTCCTTCCCTCTTGGGATCTGCGGAATGGGAAGCGGATTGCACCAGGTGTTCGCCGCACGGCTCTTTTGATTCTTCTTCATTGTTTTTCTCCCTTTTCTGATTTTCTTTTTATTGATTCTCTGCCATGACGGAGCGCCCTTGATAAAGCACCTCGCACAGCTCTGTTTTGTCGTTTACAAATAACAGATCGGCTCTCTTGCCCGGGTCAATGCTTCCCACAAGATCGTCGATCCCTACCATGCGGGCAGGATTGACGGTTGCGGCGGCAATGGCATCGGAGAGAGGGACATTGGCAAACGCCATAAGATTGCGCACGCCGTCCCAAAGGTTGAGCGTACTGCCCGCCAAAGCGCCCTCCACCGTCAGCGCCTTGCCGTTTTTGACCACAACGGGCATGCCTGCGATGGAATATTCTCCGTCGGGGCAGCCTGTGGCGGACATGGAATCGGTAATAAGCACTGTTTTATCCTTTCCAAGGCAACGGTAGCCGAGGGCGATCATCTCGGGACAGATGTGAATGCCGTCGGCGATGAGCTCTCCGTAAGCGTTGCCCGTGAGCGCCACCGAGACGGCGCCGCCCATGCGGTGATGCAAAGGAGGCATACAGTTATACAAGTGGGTAAATGCTGTAGCGCCTCGCTCCAAGGCAAGCCGAGCCTCTGCCGCCGTGGCATTGGTATGTCCCAGCGCCAACGTAGCACCCATTTCAATTGCTTTTTGGGCAAAAGATCCGTCACCGTCCAGCTCCAAAGCGGCGCTGACGTGGCAAGGGATCGGGATATCTCGCAGAGTGTCCGCCAAATCGTTGGCATCAAGCGGCACCAGCAATCGTTCGGCGTGAGCGCCCCGCTTTGCGGGATTGAGATAGCGTCCCTCAAAATGGACGCCCTCGTAGCCGCTCTCCACAATGGAATCTACAGAAACTCTCCATTCCTCCTTCGTGGCAGAGGCGAGGGTAGCAAACACCGACGTGACGCCATGACGGGCGTAGTCCTCCTTCATGGCCTTCATTTGCCCGGTGGTGGCAAGATTAAAATCGAACCCGCTCCGTCCATGGGTATGTACGTCCACAAGTCCCGGCAAAACGGTCATGCCGGAAATATCCCTTACTGCGTCCGAGGTGCTCTCCAAGGCACTTTCTCCAACGGCAATGATCCTGCCGTCACAAAGCAAAATGGGGCAATTCTCCCAAAATTCGTGTGTCGTTCTCCATACACGCCCGCCCAACAAAAGTTGTGTCATGCATCCTCCCCTCCTTTGCGAATCGTTCATTCACTTTATTATATCATGCTTTAAAAAAATGTGCAAGAGGTTCCCGCACATTTCAAGCCGTAATGACAAAAAACATTTTTGGGGTCGATGAAACATTTTTTCAAAAATGGATTGACAAAAGAAAAATAACATGGTATAATACTTGGGTATAAAATCGAGGTGTGGCTCAGCTTGGTAGAGCGCTACGTTCGGGACGTAGAAGTCGCAAGTTCAAATCTTGTCACCTCGACCAGTCGGCAGTGCTGACAGCCAACATCGCTGTTTGTACTGCCGAATTTCTTTATTTCACGCCCGATGACGAAGTCTGTTATCAACACTCGTGCCATTATTCGGCAGTGCCGACAGCCAATGTCGCTGTTTGTACTGCCGAATTTCTTTATTTCACGCCCGATGATGACGTGGGTCGTGAACATTCATAGCAAAAAGGGGCTGTCCCAAATTGCAAATTTGAGACAGCCCCTCGCGCAAAAAAGCCGCCGGTAGGCTTTTTTGCGCCGGGAATTTGCGTTTTTCGTTTGCAAGTACGATCAAATACGGTCAAATCATGGATAAAAATTGCGGCGTCAAGCCGCAAAGCAAAAACCAGGGGGGTGTCGACCAAATGCGAGACGCATTTGAGACACCCCCTTTGGGGCAAAGCTTATTGGGCTTACTTAAAATTCCACCTTTGGGAAATGAACGTCTTTCTCGTGGTCGGGCGATCCTTCCTCGGAGGGGGCTTCGCTTTGCTCGGGCGTTGCCTCCTTTTCGTCGATTGGATCGGTGCTTTCCGCCGTGGGGGTGGAGGACGAGCCTCCACCCGTATCGGTGCTATCCGTGCTCCCGCCGCAAGCGGTCAAAGCGAGCAACAGGACGATAAGGAGCAGTGTAACTGTTCTTTTAAGCATCTCCCGTCACCTCACGCCAAACGCATCGGATCCTCGTCACCCGCAAAGCCACCGGTAACACCGCTGGTGGCGATGATGTCCGTTGCTTCAAAAAGGAAAATGCTCATTTCGGGCTCTTGATAATTCAGTTTCGTTTCGTTTTTCATTGTATTTCTCCTTTTAAGACTTGGAAGCTTGTGCATTTTTATATGCAACTGCGGATACGCCATAGCGGTAGAGTGCCCTTGCAAGCTCTGCCATTTCGGTGAGCTGACTGCCCTCCGTCTTATCCATCATAGCGTAAACGTAAGCGGATACGCTGTAGGTGAGTGTCTGAACGAGCGTGTCGCCTTCATAAAGCTCGAAGGTATAGACTGTATCAAAGCCCGTTGCGTAGATGGCATCGGTGTAATAGGTCGTGCCCGTCAGCTCGACTGCTTCGCCGTTGACCTTCAAAACGACGTCCTCGGTGGTGGAAAGCGTTACGCCGATCTTATTCACGCTGTCAAACCAAACGGTAGCAGACGTGAAGTACACGTTTCCGAGTGTTTCCACGTGTGTGGTCAGCTTCTTCACGTTTTCGGCATCGGTAGGCAAAGCCACGGAAGGAGTACCGAGGTTCTGGACGCCTGCGTTTGCAAGGTCAGCGGGATCCCCGTTGTTATAATCCTTGTAGTTCTGCGCTGCTGCGCCGTAGGTCAACAGATCGGTGACGAGCTGCACCAAGGCTGCGTCGTCCTTGTGGGCAGTCAGAAGCGCCTCGGCGTTCTGCTTGACGCTGTATCCCTTCTTTTCCACAAGAATATTGATGACCTCGCCGTTTTCATCCACGACCACCAGAGTGGCATCGATAAGATCTGTCATTTGCTGAGGTGCGATGCCTTGGAAGGCAAAGACGTATTCGCCGTCAACGAGGGCTTGGTTTGCATAAACCGCCACGGTCTTGCCGTTCATGGTACACTGCATGACAAGCCTCTGTCCTTCCTTGAGGGGGGTGGGGTCGTAAATGGATACGTAGTAGTTCATCGTCAGATCAACGCCTGCGGTGATGGAAGCGCCCGTGATCTTAGCCCGACATACGACGGTGGCAGTGAGCGTGCTTGGAATGACGGTGGAAAAAATGCCGTTATATTCATCAAGCCTTACAGCGTAGCCTGTGGGGAGCAGAAGCTTGATCGGCTCCTCGCCGCAGTGTCCCGTTACGCCAATCGGCACGTTGTTGCCATTAGAAACGGTAATTCCTGCGGGGCTATGATAGTCACGAAGATCCAGCACACCGCCGGACAGATAGATGATGCCCTCGCCGTTGGGATTGGTCATAGCTCCCGTCTTATTTTCACTGCTGTCAATGATCCTCAGCGTCCCGTTTCCGACGTCGATGAGATAGTTTGCATTTAGCACCGAAAGGGTAAAGCCGTTGAGATCCAAGGTGACGGTGGTATCGTCGTCCTTGGCGAACCAAATGTTAGCAAATGTTCCTATACCGCCTGGCATGGTATGATCTTCCAACAATCTAACGGTGTCGCCGTCCGCCGCTTTTTCCAGCAGCTCTTCGATGCTACAGCTCTTTTGGTTGCCAAGCTGCACCATTCCATTACCGCAGACGTCGCAGAGGTTGTCGCCGTTCTCATCTGAAGTTACAGCAAGGATTCGATCGCAAATATCACTGTCACAGCGGTGATCGTTATCGGCATCGGCGCACTGCGTAGCATCGTGTTCAAGGAGAAGTATTATATACACTGCGCTGCTGTCACCCTCGGGCATGGTAAAGGTGAACGTCCCCATTCCGTCGTTGGTGTACTCGAAGGGCAGGTTGCCGTAAACGCTATCAAAATAGCACTCCTCAACCGTATAGCTGTCCCCCGACTGAAGATTCACCTTGAACGTGACCTCAGCCCCCGGGAAGAGGAATAGATGATCGGTAACAAAGCCGTTGATCCACGTGGTTGCCCCGTAACCGACAGAATCGTTTGCCTCTACTTCAACCCGCAGCGTGTCGTTCCAAAGATTATAGTTGTCTTCCCAGGTAGCAACTTCCGCATTATCCGGCACAAAGGTGACCATAAGGCTGGGCAGCTCGAATAGATCGACCCCTTCAAACTCCAACTCGGCAAACCCCTCGGTCACACGACCCGTTGCCGTGATCTCATCTTCACCGTCCCTCCACTTGACAGTGACCGTGCCTTCCATATTGCCGTAGACGATCAGTATACCCGAGACCAGTATGTTTTCTTTGTCGGCATCGTAGGCATAATTTAGTTCGGTAAATTTTGCACTTACGTTTGCGAGCCTTACCCCACAAACATCGCACTGTTCATCTCCGTCATCGTCTCCGCAATCGGAAAGCCTTTCCTTGCAGCTCTCGGTGTCACACAGGTGGTCGTTGTCGCCGTCCTCGCACAACCAATCCATGACCCACTTGCAGCCGTCGCAGACATGGTCGCCGTCAGCGTCGACGCAAAGATCTATAAGCCTTGTTCCGCAGCCCTCGCCGTTGGAGCAAAAGTGATCGGTTTCGGCATCAACGGGCGTACACCATGCACGGACGTACCCGTTGCATGCTTCACAGCGGTGATCGACAAGGACTCCTTCGTAGTGCTCCTCTGCGCTCTCGGGATCATAATAGTTACAGCTGTCGCACCGCTGATAGTGGTAATCGCCCTCGGAACAGTACTTCCCATTCTCAAAGGTATGCTCACAAGCGGCAAGCACGACCACGATGTAATTGATATCGTCCTCCTTCTCCAACGTAGCGTTCCCGCTTGTAATAGTGATATTTCCATCAGCATCCGCCGTAAAGGTGATGTCAAAGTCGG
>JAFTMU010000363.1 GCA_017452215.1 Clostridia bacterium | reverse complement strand
CCCGAGGATAGCCCCCTGCGCCGCTCGGTAGTCATCTCCAATCCCTTGGGCGAGGACACCAGCGTGATGCGCACCACGGCGCTCCCCTCTATGATGGAGACCTTGGCAAGAAACAATAACTTTAACAACGAAAATATTCGTCTGTTTGAAATCGCTTCTGTTTATCTTCCCCACGAGAACGTAAACGAACTGCCCGATGAAAAGCGTGTTTTGACGATTGGTATGTACGGATGCACTGATTTTTACGCCTTGAAGGGTGTCTGCGAGAACGTTCTTGCTCTGGCAGGGATCAAGGGTGCAACCTATACTGCCTGCTCGGACAACGCTTCCTATCATCCCGGCAGATGCGCAAGAATTCTCACCAAGGAGGGTGACTGCCTGGGTATTCTCGGACAGGCGCATCCCTTGATGGCGGAAAACTACGGCATGAGCCTTCCCGTTTACGTTGCAGAATTGGCATTTGACGAGATCTATGCTGCGGCAAACACCAAAAAGGCATACAAGCCCCTGCCCAAGTATCCCGCTACCACCCGTGATTTCTCCTTTGTTTGTGCAGAGGACATGGAGGTTGGCGCTATTGAGAGCGTAATGGCAAAGGCAGGTGGAGCACTGGTAGAAAACGTCGCTCTGTTTGATATTTACAGAGGTCCCCAGGTGGGAGAAGGCAAAAAATCCGTCTCCCTGCGTGTGACCCTTCGTGCCGCTGACCGCACTCTTACGGTAGAGGAGGCTGACAAGGTCTCCAAAAAGATCCTCAACGATCTCAAATTCAAGATGGGACTTGAATTGAGAGGTTGATTGCCGTAATATTTTTCATAAAAAAGAACTGCTCTCTTTACTCCAAAAGGACGCAAAGAGAGCGGTTCTTTTTATCTTATTTGCTTGATCAAATTTCCTCGGTCATACCGTCAAAGGCAATGCGGATATCAATGGGATAGCTTGCAACCAGGCGCTCTGCCTCGCTTCTTCCGTTGATGATCTCTCTGCCGTGATGATAAAAGCGCAGGCGGGGAGCTTTCATTTTTACGGCATACTCGCACACGTCCTTGACCTTGTGGTGCCCGGTTTCCACCATGAGATAGTCGCATCCGTCCCTCACAAGGGGATCCAATTCCGTCAGAAATTGAATATCTCCCGAGCAAACGATACGCTTTCCCTCTGCCTCGATCAGATAGGAATAGGAGTGCCAGCCTTGGCTGCCATCCTCAAACAGATGGCTGTTGTGTAAGGCGGTCACACGAACGGTGCCGTCATCATACAAAACGCCGTCCTCTACCAGGTGATCCTCGATCTCGTAGAAAAATTTATGTACGGTGGTGCTTCCTCTTGCCACACTTTTTACGGCGTGCAAAACGTCGAGCACGGGGGTATAGATCTGCAAGCGGTTTTCGTTGACCATGGGGGCTTTTTTGCGCCAGACCATGCAATTCATGCACTCCAAGAGATTGGCAAGTCCGCCAATGTGGTCCACGTGCATATGCGTAAGGAAGATCGCCTTGCTTTGTAACACATCCATGCCCGTTGTTTGCGCACGGTAGGCGCAGTGCTCTCCTGCATCAAACCAGTAATAAATGCCATTCACTTCCAAAACGAGAGACGTTTGGTGCATTCCAGGCATGGGCTCCGTACCGGAGCAGGTACCCATGTAATGAATTTTTATCATGTCAGATTCTCCTCTCCTTGCCGTTTGAATAAGGTTATTATATCAAACAAACCATAATATGTCAATCTTATTTTTTGTTTTTGTGACACTGAATTTGATTTTTTCAAGGTTACATCACAAAAAGTTTGCTTTGAGTTTATATTTCAATGGTATAATCCTGTTGGAGGGGTGAGAATGAAAAAAGAAAAAGGCAAATTGAAATTTGAGGATAACAGCGAAGGCGTAGCCATCCTCGCCCCCGGAACAATGAGGGCGATAAAGGAACGCTCCGGTGCATTTATCGCATTGATGTCCTATTATAAATGTGCCATGATGGAGGTGGAGACCAAGCTCAACGTCCTCAATGAGGAATTTTCACTTCGATTTGACCGAAATCCCATCAACAGTATAAAAACTCGGCTCAAATCTCCGCCAAGCATTCAGGAAAAATTAAATTCAAGGAATCTCCCCATGACCTTAGAATCCATGGAGCGAAATTTAAACGATATTGCAGGCGTGAGAGTGATCTGTTCCTTTTTGGACGACATTTACCTTTTGGCAGACTGTCTTTTGGGACAGGATGATATTACGTTGATCGAAAAAAAGGATTACATTGCGTCTCCAAAGCCCAACGGATACCGCAGCCTGCATCTGATCGTCGAGATCCCCATCTTTTTGCAAAAAGGTAAGCGGAATATGCGGGTGGAGATCCAGCTACGCACCATTGCAATGGATTGTTGGGCTAGCTTGGAGCATCAGCTCAGATACAAAAAGGACGCACAATTCACCTCACAAATGGCACAGGAGCTGCTTGCTTGCGCCGCCATCAGCGCTGAATTAGACTTGAGAATGGATCGGGTGCGGCAACAGATCATAAACAATACATCGGAGGATACCGAAAGGAGAAAAATCGAATGAAAGCCTGGTTCCAAAAAATCGGATATAAGATCGCCTCGTGGATGTACGGAAGATACGGAAACGACAAATTGACCTACGTTCTGTTGATTTCCGCTCTCTTGTTGTCATTCTTGGCATACCTTCCCTACTGCTTCTTTTTGTATTTCGTAGGACTGGGGTTGCTGATCTGGTCTGTTTTTCGCACGTTCTCGAAAAACATTCCCAAAAGAAGGCGGGAATTGGAGCGCTACATGAAGATACACAACAAATTCACAGGCTTCTTTAAGCTCCGCAGAAACAAATGGAGGGATCGAAAGACCCACGTTTATTTCAAATGTCCCAAATGTCGGGCGGTACTGCGTGTCCCCAAGGGAAAAGGTAGCATCACCGTCACCTGTCCGCAGTGCGGCGAGCGGATCAATAAAAACACATAAAAAATGCAGACTGTGTGCGCACAGTCTGCATTTTTTATGTGAGCAATTCAAATTCGATCCCAACGACACCGTATCTTTCCATCTCCTCGGCGGTAGAGTAAATATTCATATCCTCGGGGGATGCTGTGGATATCTCCTCCTGGGAGTAGCCGCACTTGTCAAGGGGGAGTACTTGATATAGCTCTTGAAAGGAAGCAAACGGATGAAGCGCTGTGACCTTCACAGTCAAGGATTGGGCAGAGTCCTCACGACTCAAAAAGGTGATGAACTCCCCGATCTTGATCCTTCTTCTTTTTTCATCGTTGAGACGCAGCTCAATGGTTTTTGCTCCGCTTTTGACTGCCGCAAAGGGCGCCTCGTGAAGCTGCATGATATAGGTCATTGTTCTTGTGGTCCTCCATAGGTAGCACGGTTGGGTATCTTTTTGATATGGGCAAAAACTGCCTTTTCTCCCTTCTCGGCAAGCAATCGAAGCCAACCCTCCAAAAGATCTGCCGTGTCGGGGTGCATTTTTTTGCGGGCACTTCCCTTTGTAAAATACTGCAACGGGTGCGCATCGGTATAATTCTTTCCTTGATAGATCTTACTTGCCGCTACACGGTCGCAGAACATTTCCTTGACGTAACGCATTGGCATTTTGACGGGCTCATACATTTTGCTTTGCATATTCAGATCGTTCCAATATTCAAAGTGATGACGGTTCCTGCCCTTGTGATGCATCCAAGCCAAGGAATAGCCGTACAGCTCCCGTTCCTGCTCGTTGGGGCTTCGGGTTCCTTGATAATATTTTGCTCCCGGAATAAATTCGGTGGGAGAAAGATTGGACAGATCGTGAAACAACCCTTGAATGCCGATGCCTGCCCGAAAGCAATGGGAGATAACCTTATGACGGTGTTTAAGAATGGTGCGAAGATGTAAAAACGGATGCGCCATACTGCTCCTCCCTTCAAAATCATGCTCTCATTATACATCAAAAAGCCATATCCGTCAATGACTT
>JAFTMU010000362.1 GCA_017452215.1 Clostridia bacterium | reverse complement strand
TTGAGCAATTGAAGCGTTTGAAAAAAGAGATGCAAGACGCTATTTCAAAGGAAGATTTTGAACGTGCGGCGGCATTGCGGGACGAGATCAAGACCTTGGAATCCCAAACCAACCAAAAGGAGGGTGAATGAGTATGGCATGGTATAATACTGCGGGACAAGCAATGGATACGGTGATCAGCACCCGTGTACGTCTGGCAAGAAACATCAATGGCTATCCCTTTGTTTCCCGTTTAGATGCGAACGCAGCCAATGAGATTATTGAAAAGATCAGCGCCCCCTTGGAGGCATCGGGATTTCGGAAGATCAATTTTTCGGATCTTTCCAACGTCATGGCGACCTCCTACGTAGAGCGTCATTACGTCAGTCCCGAATTTGCAACCAAGGAAACTCCCCATGCGCTTTTGTTACAGGAGCAAACCGGAATCGCCGTTATGGTATGTGAGGAGGATCATCTTCGCATTCAATGCATTATGCCCGGGTTAAATCTGGGGGAAGCATACAAAAACGCTTCCCGCACGGAAAAGAGACTTGACGAGGATTTTGATTTTGCTTACAGTGATCGTCTTGGCTATCTGACCCACTGCCCCACCAATCTGGGAACGGGAATGCGGGCATCGGTGATGATGTTTTTACCTGCCCTGACCGAGGGGGGATACATGAGCTCCCTTGCCAATCAGCTCTCGAAGATCGGACTGACCGTGCGGGGGATCTTTGGCGAAGGAAGCGGATCTCTTGGTTGTATGTATCAGATTTCGAATCAGGTAACCCTTGGCATCAGTGAGGAAGAAACCTTAAAAAAGCTTGGAAATGCGGTACATCAGATCTCTGAAAGCGAACAAAAGACGAGAAAAGCCATCAACGGTGAGGCATTGGATCGCTTGACCGACCGCATCTTGCGCAGTGAAGGAATTTTGAAGCATGCTCATATGATCTCGTCCGGAGAATTTATCAAGCTCTTTTCTGACGTTCGTTTTGGAATTTCCTTGGGGATCGTTACGGATATTACCTATGAACAATTGGGCATACTCCTTATTGAAACAATGCCTGCAACATTGACTCTTTCCTCCGAAAACACACCAAGGAGCGAGGCGGCAAGAGACAAGCTGCGGGCGCAAAAAATCAAGAGTGTATTGATTCGTAAATCTTGATGCGCTTCCCACGGAATGCGTAGGGATCAATACAGAAAGGAACGGTTATTTATGCAAAACAGATTTACGCAAAAGGCACAAAACGTTTTGAATTATTCCTTACAGAGTGCCGGTGAGATGGGACACACGTACATTGGCTCGGAGCATTTGCTTCTTGGCTTGTGCAAAGAAAAAAACGGTGTTGCCGCCCATTATTTAAGTGAAAGAGGCGTAGAGCTGGAACGGATCAAGAATGCCGTAATCCAAATGGCGGGCACGGGTGCTCCCTCCTCCCTTTCGGGAATGGATATGACACCGAGAACCAAAAATATCATTCAGGCTTCCCTTTACGAGGCGCAGAAAAACGGACAGGAGTATATCGGGACCGAGCATTTGCTCCTAGCACTTTTAGGAGAGCAGGATTCGGTTGCCGTGAAGCTTTTGGAAAGCTTTGGCGTTTCAATTTCGGAATTAAAAAATGAGTTGTCTGCCTATATCGCTTCCCTTTCCGGAGGTGAGAGGGCAACGTCGGACAATAACCGATATGCCTCTGCCTCAAAGGATGGTTCAAAAAGCGTGTTACAGAGCACACAGACCCTCAAAAGCTATGCCAGAGACCTCAATGAAATGGCAGCTGCCGGAAGGATCGATCCGATCATTGGTCGGGAAAGCGAAACGGAGCGTGTGATCCAGATCCTTTCAAGAAGGACGAAAAACAATCCTTGCTTGATCGGTGAGCCGGGCGTTGGTAAAACGGCGGTGATCGAGGGCTTGGCGCAACGGATCGTTGCGGGTAACGTTCCCGAGAATCTTATTCAAAAAAGCATCGTTACGTTAGATCTTGCGTCCATGATCGCAGGTGCCAAATACCGTGGCGAATTTGAGGAGCGCTTTAAGAGTGTGATGGAGGAGGTCAGAAAAAATCCCGATATCATCCTCTTTATTGATGAGATACACACGATCATTGGTGCCGGCGCCGCAGAGGGAGCTGTTGATGCCGCCAATATCATCAAGCCTGCCCTTGCCAGAGGAGAAATGCAGGTGATTGGCGCAACGACCATATCGGAATACAGAAAGCACATTGAAAAGGATGCCGC
>JAFTMU010000361.1 GCA_017452215.1 Clostridia bacterium | reverse complement strand
TTTTGGTTATACATCTTTTTGTAGATGGAATATACCGATTTGATCCGTCCCTCCAGGGTCAGGTTGATCCCGTTATCCGTCATTTTTTGATGGACCTCTGCACGGATCTTTTCCATAAAGCGTTGATTTTCGCCGTATTTGGTATCGATATGATTGTGCACCTCCTCATATCCGATGGGATCGAGGAATTGCAAGCTAAGATTTTCAAGCTCCAATTTGATACGCTGCATACCCAAGCGGTGAGCCAAGGGAGCGTAAACATGCATGGTCTCCAAGGCGGTGGTTCTCCGTTTTGGATCGGGCTTTGCGTCCAGCGTGCGCATATTGTGCAATCGGTCGCACAGCTTAATGAAGATCACACGGATATCCCGAGACATAGCAAGCAGCATCTTGCGAAGGGTCTCGATGTGCGCCTCCTCCTTGTCCTCCACGTGGAGCATGACGATCTTGGTAAGACCGTCCACAAGCATGGCAACGTCGGCGCCGAATTTTCGCTCGATATCCTTGAGGCTGGTCTTTTCGGCGCAATCCTCCACGGCGTCATGCAAAAGAGCGGCGCAAATGGAATCGGTATCCAATTCCAACCCCGCAACGATCTCTGCTACTGCAATGGGGTGAGAAATATATTCCTCGCCGCTGGCTCTGTATTGTCCGCAATGCAGAACCCTTGCATATTCGTAAGCCTGTGTGATCTTTTCAATATCATATTTTTTCTCGGTCGCCTTTAACAGCTTTATCAGTGCGCTGATATCGGTGTGTACCATACCATTCATTCAACCACCTTTTGCCTTTCTACGGGTCAGTTTTATCGCAGAGCTTCTCCTCTGCGGAGCTGCGATCTCAGCTTTCGCAGGATGTTGGATTTTTCAATGCTGGTTTTCGTGGGATTGAAGCGGAAGCTGAAAACGTAACGGTCCTCCCCCGCCTCCTCCATATCGCAAAGCTGCAATTCCTGCATAATGCGAAGGATCATTTGTAATTTGATGTATCCAATGCCCTCTGCCCCTGCATCGGAGAGCATGGAAAGAATACGTCGAATGGGAAAACAGGTGTGCTGCATGCGGAATTCTCTGCGCAAAAGCGTATAAACCGCAGCCATATCCTCCCGTGTGGGGATCACGTCCTCCTCCACGCCAAAGGGGTCACCCGAGCGGATCTGCTCGTAACGTAACCGCAGCGCCCCAAAGGATTCCTCATAAGAGAGAGAGAGCCGCATATCCTGCACGATCATCTGCAAGGAGGTCACGCCTTGAAATTCGTTAACGTTGAGCTGGAACAAAACGTCCACCGTATCGTAAAGCTCAAGCGGGATGCGGTCGCTTCCCATTCCAAACCAGACGGCGTTCATGGAAATGCCATCCTTTTCCAGGAGCAGCTTCGTGTGCTTTCCGCCGCCCATGGGAGTGATGCGAAGCACTCTTGCTCCCGAGAGCACCAGATTGGGAACGGGATTCGCCGTTCCAAAGGGCTCCATGGAATCGATCTCCTGTGCCAGGTGCAGGGTCAATTCCTGCATCTCCACTTGGCAATCGGCGTCAATGCTTCCTCGGAGAAGCTCCTCACCGGTATGCTCTGCGGCATAGCGGTTGATCTTTTGGCGAAAGGCATCAATATTTCCTCGGCTCACGGTCAAGCCTGCCGCCAATTCATGTCCGCCAAAGCGAACCAACAGATCCTCACTGTCAGCCAGTGCCTCCACCAGATTCAACCCCTTGACACTACGCCCCGAGCCCTTTCCCAGGTCGTCAGCGGCGGGAAAGCCCCTCGTTGCCCCATCAAAGGAGATCAAAATAGAGGGTAAGCCATACCGCTCGGTGATCCGTGAGGAAACGATCCCTATGATCCCCTGCTGCCAGGTATCGTCGTCAATCACGATGACTCGGTCGGTCTCCACGTTCAAGGTCTGCTCTATTTTTTTATATGCCTGCTCGGCAATGCGATTCTCCTCTACCTGACGCATGGAGTTCAATTCGCAAAGCTGCTGTGCAAGCTCTGTCGCACGCTCTGCCTCCGTTGCCAACAAGAGCTCCACCGCAATGGATGCCCTGCTGACTCTGCCCGCCGCATTGATGCGGGGCGCCAAGGTAAAGCCGATAAAGGAGGAATTGATCTTTCGTTTTTTGGGCGGAAGCTTTCCATCCCCGTTTTTGTTTTGCGAAGCGGCATCGATCAATGCTCTCAGCCCCAGGCGCTTGGTGTTTTCCAAAAGCTTTAGTCCGAGAGTAACGATCAAGCGGTTTTCATCCACAATGGGCATCACATCGGCAATCGTACCAATGCAAACAAGATCGGCGTATTTTTGACACAGACAGCGAATGCCGTCCATCTCCGACACTCCCATCTTGCGACAACGCAGCATTTCAAAGGCGCAGATCACCTTGAAGATCACGCCCACACCTGCAAGCTCCACAAAGGGATATTCGTTATCCAACCGATGGGGATTGACCACAGCGCAGGCGTTGGGAAGCTCAGGGCGGCATTCATGGTGATCGGTGATCACCGTATCAATTCCCAAAGACCTTGCATATTCGATCTCCTCGATGGCGGTAATTCCCGTATCCACTGTGATCATCAGGCTCACGCCCTTTTCGGCAAGAATATCTATGGCGTTCTTGGAAAGCCCGTATCCTTCGCTGCTGCGGCACGGAATATAGTATCCCACGTCAGCGCCAAGCTCCGAAAGATAAAGGTAAAGAAGGCTGACAGAGGTCACGCCGTCCACGTCGTAGTCTCCGTAAATAGAGATCCGCTCTCCTCTTTCCAAGGCAAGATCGATCCGCTCGCAGGCAGGAATCACGTCTCCAAGCAAAAAGGGATCGTGCAGCTGCGCCTTTTCCTGGTGCAGAAAGGAAATGACCTCCTCCGCACGGGAAAAGCCTCTTGTATATAACAGCTTCGCCATGGTTTTTGAGACCGAGAGCTCGTCCATCAGAGCCTGCACCCTCTCATTGGCACTCATATCCTCACAGTCAAAGCGTATGTTCCAATGCTTTTGTTTTTTGATTTCTTTCATTCCATTTTCTCGGAAGCAGTGATCCATCGGCATCACAGCCCCGCTTACATTCCTTCCAAATCGTTGTTCGTATCTTTATCCAAAATTTCTGTGATCTCAATATCGCATCTTGTCTTTTGAATCCTTTTCGAATAGAAAAAGATTCCAACAAAGCTCAAAGCAACTCCCAAAACACCCGAGAATGCCTGCCACAAGGGAGACTCGGTAACAGCAGTCGAGGCGCCCCAAAGCCCAAGCCCTGCCACAATGGGGAGGATAAAAACCAAAAGAGCATACCAAAGCATTCTTCCCGTGCGGCTCTCAATGGCGACGCTATCGCCGACAACGGCACCAATGCCATTATAGGCCTTGGCTTCGATCTTGCGTCCCGAGCCCATCAGGGAGCATACCGAGCAATTCCCCTCTGCCGCCTTGTGACAGCCCTCGCACGCCGACGTGCGTGTGGTCTCGACGGTCGCATAAGCACCGTCCACCGCAATCACTCTCGCTCTCGTTTGCAAACCTCTCTCCCCTTTCGTTATTACGTAGATCTTTTCGGTGAAAACCTCGCCATCAGTGCCATGGCACTGCGAATCCCGTCTACCGCTGCGCTGGTAATTCCCCCGGCATACCCTGCTCCCTCGCCCGAGGGATAGAGATAAGGGTGTCCCACAGCTGTCAGAGTCTCGGCGTTCCTTAAAATGCGCAAGGGCGCCGAGGTGCGTGTTTCTGCGGCTGTCAGGATCGCATCGGGACAATCGTATCCTTTCAGCTTTTTACCAAAGGAAGCAAGCCCGTACCGCAAAGACTCGGTCACGTAGGACGGAAAGATTTCGTCCAAGTTCGCCTGACGCACCAGCCCCCCACGGTAGGATGGCTGAATGCGGGAGGACAAGGGTGCCCGTCCGCCCTCTAAAAAATTCTTCATCGACGTGACGGGAGCATAGTAATCTCCGCCCCCTGCCAAAAACGCCGCTCGCTCAATGCGCCGCTGAAAGGCGATCGCACCCAGAGCCAAGCTACCATCTATGGGTTCAAAATCAGACGGCAACACCGAAACTGCCACCGCTGCGTTTGCATTGGGACCGCTTCTGGCGTGATAGCTCATTCCGTTGACCACCAAATGCCCCGCCTCCGAGGAAGCGGCAACTACCTCTCCTCCCGGGCACATACAAAAGGTGTATACGCCACGCTTTCCCTTGGTATCGGAAAGCGCATATTCACCGGGACCGAGATTTGGGTGTCCCGCAAAGCGCCCGTACAGCGCCCGATCGATATCCGATTGCAGGTGCTCCACACGAACCCCCACCGAGATCGGCTTGGCTTCGATCGCATAATTCTTTTCGATGAGTGTGCGATACGTATCTCTTGCACTGTGTCCGATCGCAAGGATCACTGCCCCGCAATGCATCTCCCCCTTGGAGGTCTGCACCTTCACCGTACCGTCCGAAAGCTCCGTCATATCCTGCAAGCAGCAGCGGTAAATCAGCGTTCCGCCAAGGCGTTCGATCTCACAAAGAATATTTGATACGACC
>JAFTMU010000046.1 GCA_017452215.1 Clostridia bacterium | reverse complement strand
GGGTGAAGGTGATCACTCAAATGGAGAGTCTTGTTTTTGGTAGGGGCGATTCACGAATCGCCCGTTTAAAAAGGTACGGATCTTTTTGGACGGGGCGTTCGTGAACGCCCCCTACAGGGTTGGCGGGACAAGGGCGTTGTTTTGCTTGCAAAAATGATGCGCTCCCTTTGGGAGCATGATGTTTTGCTAACGCAAAATGATGTTGTTCGCTTCGCTACCCAAAGTGGGAGGCTTGTGTTGGTAGGGGCGATTCACGAATCGCCCGTTTAAAAAGGTACGGATCTTTTAGGACGGGGCGTTCGTGAACGCCCCCTACAGGGTTGGCGGGACAAGGTGCGTTTTTTGCTTGCAAAAATGATGCGCTCCCTTTGGGAGCATGATGACGAAATCATAATTCTCTGATTTTGCAACGTCTGTTGTAAGTCTCCTGTTTTTAGATCGTGAAGAAAAATATTTTTTGGTAAAAGGGGTTGATTTTGGCGTGAGGTTCAATTATAATATAATAAATGAGCAAAAAAATCTTTTTTCTGACAAAATCAAGGAGAAAAAGTACAAATTATGAAGCGTCCTTCGGTTCCGATGTATCCGAGCTTTGAAAAATGCTATTATTACGCTCCAAATGACGGGATTCCCTATCACGAGGCCTTGATCGGAATTACCTTTCCCAACTCAACCTATGAGGTCAAGCGGCAAAAAGGGCTTCGTCTCCGTGGGCTGACGGTCAATCTTTTGGAATACGTGGTCGAGGGAGAGGGAGAGATCTTTCTCAACGGCGCCTGGACTCCCGTACGTGCGGGAGAATTATTCGTGATCCGCTCAAACGAGGATCAGTTCTATCGCTCCAATCCCAAAAATCCTTGGAAAAAAATATGGTTCAATTATTACGCAGGCTACACCGACAGTTTTTTGGACGCATTTGGCATTCACACGGGCATTTATCGCAACACCAATATGCTCCCCTTGTTTGAAAAAGCGTTGGATACGGCAAAGGATCAGGAAAATTATACTGATGCCTGTTACATCATTGCGGATCTGTTTCACAAGATCATTCAAACGCTTTCGCTTTACGTAACCCGTGAATCCGCAACGCTTGAATTTTCCATTCGGCAGGAGCTTGACAACGCCATTTACAAGAAGCTGGAATTGGAGCAAATCGCAGAAAAGCTTCACATCTCCAAATCCAACGTCATCCGCAGCTTTAAACGTCAGTACGGCTTGACCCCCTATGATTACCTTTTGGATCAAAAGGTGGATACTGCCAAGCGTTTGCTGTTGACCACGCATCTGACCTCCAAGGAGATTGCCGCAAAGCTTTGCTTTTCCAACGAACATCACTTCTCTACCGTATTTTTTAACCGTGTGGGCATACGACCGAAGCAATACAGAAAAACAGAAGCAGAGCAAATTACAGAGCACAAGAAAATTTTTTAACAAAATAAGTAGCTTTCGAGGGAGTCAGACGCTATCCGGGCGCTTGACCCCTCGTTTTTTGGAAAGTTAACTTTTTCCATGTTTTTTTACGGATAAAAAGGGATCGATACACCAATAATACCTGTAAACCCATTAAATTACCCATTGGAGGCATTATGAAAGCTACCGGAATCGTGAGAAGAATCGACGACCTTG
>JAFTMU010000360.1 GCA_017452215.1 Clostridia bacterium | reverse complement strand
GGGCATCAAAAAGATTCCCATCAATCCGCCCAAGCAACCTCCGCTGTAGAATCGAGGGCCAAAGAAGAATGGCATTCCAAATCCGTAATGCGGACGCATGGGTCGGCGAGGACCTCCAAATCCTCCGCCAAATCCGCCGCCGCCAAAACCGCCTCCACGGGAGCCGCCGCCAAAACCGCCACCGCTTCCGCCACCACCGGGTCCGGGCATAATAATTTTCCTCACTTTCGTTTATTTTGATTCTATTATACACCAATCTATCGAGTTTATTATACCCAAATCATGTATATTCATTGTGCAAAAACAAAACAAAGTGTTAACAATTATTTGTTTTTAGAACAATACTAATTCTTTTTATAGATAATTAATAAAAATTGACATTTTTCGACTGCTCGACATACAATAAAAATAGCCGACCGCAAGCAAGCCGTTCGGCAAAAAGCGAAACAAAGGAGCCAATATGTATTCTGAAAACAACCGACGCTCCGCCTCTCGGCGTGCCGACGCAGATTTTTTGCGCCGTATGCTTGGGGGCGAGCTTACCGGAGACGGATATCCGGTCATGAATCTTTCAAACAGTTCTCAAAATGCGCAAAATCGCTCGATTATGGGAGATAATCGCCAAAAAGCAACAGAAAACCGCCAAGCACAGCAGAAATTGGGCGATAATCGCTCCGCACGCCCGATTTTGGACCAAAATATTCCCCCTTGCGACGGTTCTGCAAACGGTGATCGAGGATGTCCTACGCACACGCACACCCCTGCTTTGGCAATGGTGTACTCTCCCAAGCAATGCTGGAGAAATCTGTTAGACCCCGCCTCGGGGCTCTCGGAGGGAACGATTTTCGCAGAATTGATCCTCCCCTTAGAGGTCCCTGTCAAAAACGGAACGAAGGAGGTCAAGACCCGCCGTCCCTTCTGATGCGGGAAAAGCAAAAATGAACCAAAACAATCCATCCAATCAATGCAAACGCCAGAAAGAAATGCTGCAAGCCATTGATTTTGCCATCCAAGAGACCGTCCTCTATTTAGACGCATATCCGGATCACGCAGAGGCGCTCAAATATTATCATGCACTCATGGACCAACGGAAGCAGGTTGCCGCAGCTTATGAAAAGCAGTGCGGTCCCTTGACCATGTACGGCAATCAAAGCCGTAATTCCTGGGATTGGATCAGCGGACCTTGGCCTTGGGAAATTGACGCCAATTGACGAAAGAGAGGACAATCACCTATGTGGACTTATGACAAAAAGCTGCAATACCCTGTAAAAATCAAAAATCCGAATCCCAAGCTTGCCAGCCTTATCATTTCACAGTTAGGCGGACCTGACGGTGAGCTTGCAGCCTCTATGCGGTATCTCAATCAGCGTTATGCTATGCCCTATGGCGAGGTAACCGGGATCTTAACCGACGTAGGCACGGAGGAGCTTGCCCACCTCGAAATGGTGGCGGCGATCCTGTATCAGTTGACCCGCAACATTGATGAGGAGGAAATCGCCAATACTCCCTTTGCCACCTATTTCACAGATCACACCACGGGAATCTATCCCATCGCTGCTTCGGGTGTTCCCTTTGACATGAAATACGTGGGGATTAAGGGAGATATCATTGCCGATCTGAACGAGGATTTGGCGGCAGAACAAAAGGCAAGGGTGACCTATGACAATCTGATTCGCCTGTGCGATGATCCCGACGTCAGAGATCCTTTGCGTTATCTGCGTGAACGTGAGATCGTTCACTACCAACGCTTTGGCGATGCCTTGCGCATTACACAGGAGCATTTGGACAGCAAGAATTTCTATGCGTTCAATCCTTCCTTTGACAAGCCAAAGGGTTGAAAAACTCTGAATTCGGCAAAAGAAACCCTTTCTTCCGTCTGTTTTTCCTTTACCTTACCAAATATAAAAAAGCCCCCCTGCAACGAGTGTTGCAGGGGGATTGTTGTTGAGTTAAGATCACTCAGCGGCTGCCTCTTCTGCGGGAGCCTCTGCCTTCTTGCTTGCTCTCTTCTTGGGAGCTGCTACCTCGGCGGGCTTCTCCTCGGTGGCTGCGGGAGCATCCTTGATCAGCTGAACGATTGCCATTTCAGCTGCGTCGCCACGACGTGCGCCCAGCTTGAGAATGCGGGTGTAACCACCGTTGCGGTTCTCGTAAGTGGGTGCGATCTCGTTGAACAGCTTGGAAACAACATCCTCTTTGGTGATATAAGCCAATGCAGCACGACGGCTTGCAAGGGTGTTCTTTTTGCCAAGCGTAATCATCTTTTCTGCCATGGAACGAACTTCCTTCGCTCTGGTGAGCGTGGTCTCGATCTGTCCATTCTCAAGCAGTAAGGTAACCATACCGCGCAACATTGCTTTTCTGTGCGCTGTGGTTCTGCCAAGTTTTCTGGTTCCGGGCATTTCTATTCCCTCCTTCTTGCGTACGAATAAGTTTTAATTCATTATGGGGAAGCAAAAATTACTCTTCTTCTCTCTTGAGTTCCAGGCCGAGAGAGTGCAATTTTTGGATAACTTCCTCCAGCGATTTTTTACCGAGGTTACGGACTTTGATCATATCCTCCTCGGTGCGGCTGATCAGATCCTCAACCGTATCGATGCCTGCACGCTTCAAGCAGTTGAAACTACGTACAGACATGTCAAGCTCCTCAATGGTCATCTCAAGAACCTTTTCTTTGATGGTTTCTTCTCTTTCCACCATGAACTCTTTATTTCTTGCTTCTTCGGACAAGTCCACAAACAAGTTGAGATGCTCGTTGAGAATCTTGGCTCCCAGGGAAACGGCTTCCTTTGCGGAGATCGTTCCGTTGGTCAGTACTTCCAGCGTCAATTTATCGTAGTCGGTAACGTTACCTACACGGGTGTTTTCCACGTTGTAGTTGACGTTGTAGACGGGGGTATAAATTGAGTCGGTGAAAATGGTTCCGATAGGAGCGCTCGTTGCGTTGCCCAGGATCTGGGTCTGGAGCTGCTTGTTGCGATCCTGAGATACGTATCCACGGCCTGCGGCAAAGGTGAGCTCCATGTAGAAGCGCTCGTTTTCGCCTACGGTTGCGATATGATGCTCGGGATTCAGAATTTCGATATCGGAATCCGCCTTAATGTCTCCTGCAGTCACGTCCTTTTCACCCGTGATGTCGATCATCACAGTCTTAGGCGTGTTGCAGTGCAATTTTGCAATAATGCCCTTCACGTTCAACACGATCTCGGTGACGTCTTCCTTGACGCCGGGGATCGTAGAAAACTCATGAAGTACACCGTCGATCTTGATATTGGTTACGGCATAGCCGGGGAGAGAGCTGAGCAGGACTCTGCGCAGAGAATTTCCCAGGGTAATTCCGTAGCCTCTTTCCAAGGGTTCTACGATGAACGTACCACGTGTGCCGTCCTCGGACAGCTCAGCAGTGGTAATATTGGGCTTTTCAATCTCAATCATTCCAAATAAAACCTCCTTTTATAAATTAATGGGTAGCGGGACACGTACGGCGTCTATGATAAAATAGGCTACCGTTTGGAGAATCCGACTTGGATTACTTGGAATAGAATTCTACGATCTGCTGCTCGTCTACTTCGTAATCGATATCGTCTCTTGCAGGTGCGTTAACAACCTTAACGGAGAGATTGGTCTTATCGAGGTCGAGCCACTTCGGTGCGCTCTTGGTATCGAGAGCCTCAGCCAAAGCCTTGAATTTTGCGGAAGAACGGCTTGCTTCCTTAACAGCTACAACGTCACCGGTCTTAACGAGCAAGGAAGGAATGTCTACCTTGTTGCCGTTGAGAGTGAAGTGACCGTGAGTAACCAGCTGTCTTGCCTCACGACGGGTGGAAGCCATACCCATTCTCCATACGATGTTATCCAAGCGAGACTCCAGGATGACCAACAGGTTTTCACCGGTCATACCAGCCTTCTTGGCTGCCATCTCATAGTAGTTATAGAACTGCTTTTCCATAACGCCGTAGATGAACTTCAGCTTCTGCTTTTCCTTCAACTGTACGCCGTACTTGGAAAGCTTCTTTCTCACGTCGCCCTTGGGGTTTCTGTGAGACTCCTTATCATATCCGAGAACTGCGGGGCTGATTCCCAGCGCTCTGCATCTCTTCAGAATCGGATCACGATTAATTGCCATGTTTCTTTACCTCCACGAATGATTAAACGCGTCTGCGCTTGGGCGGTCTGCAACCGTTGTGCGGAATGGGAGTTACATCCTTGATCATGGTGATCTGAAGGCCGACAGTCTCCAAAGCACGGATCGCAGATTCACGGCCAGCGCCGGGACCCTTGATGAATACTTCCACCGACTTCAATCCATGCTCCATTGCTGCCTTTGCGGCGGTCTCGGATGCGGATTGCGCTGCAAACGGAGTGGATTTTCTGGAACCCTTGAATCCGAGTTCTCCGGCAGATGCCCAGGAAATGGTGTTGCCCTGTGCGTCGGAAACAGTAACGATCGTGTTGTTGAAGGTTGCCTGAATGTGTACGGCACCCTTTTCGATGTTCTTTCTTTCGCGGCGTCTCTTGACAACTTTCTTTGCTACTACTTTTGCCATTGTTATGCCACTCCTTTACTTCTTCTTGTTTGCAATGGTCTTTGCGGGACCCTTGCGGGTTCTTGCATTGGTCTTGGTTCTCTGTCCTCTTACGGGCAGACCCTTTCTGTGACGGATGCCACGGTAGCAGTTGATCTCAACCAATCTCTTGATGTTCATTGCGACCTCACGGTGCAAATCACCCTCAACGGAGTAGTTGTTTTCGATCTCGTCACGGAGCTTGGCAACCTCTGCCTCGGTCAGATCCTTTGCACGGGTATCGGGATTGATTCCCGTTGCTGCAAGGATATCGTTTGCGCTCTTTCGGCCGATACCGTAGATATAGG
>JAFTMU010000359.1 GCA_017452215.1 Clostridia bacterium | reverse complement strand
CGGATGAGAGACGGCGTGAAGAGCATTTCCGTTTCCGCACTGACCGCTCTGCCGCCAAGCACCTCGGTGCTTTTGGCTTTTTCGGGCGGCGCCGATTCCACGGCGCTGTTGCATCTTTTGTTAGATGCTCAAAAAAGGGAAGGCTTTCCGCTTCTTCTTGCACAAGTCAATCACGGCATTCGAGGCGAGGAAGCGATAAGAGACCGTGATTTTTGCATGAAGGAGGCAAAGCGCCTCGGCTTGGAGATCTGCGTTCTGTACGCCGACGTTCCCACCGTTGCAAAGGAACAGGGAAAAAGCCTGGAATCTGCGGCAAGAGAGGTGCGTTACGCCTATTTTCAAAGGCTCATGCAGGAGCGCAGCATTCCCATTCTTGTCACGGCGCATCACGCCGACGATCAGCTGGAAACCGTCCTGTTCCGCCTGTTACGGGGAACGGGAAGCCGAGGACTCTCGGGGATCTTACCCGTCCGCTCCTTTGGGGGAGGACTTCTGATCCGTCCGCTCCTTCCGTATTCCAAAGAGGAGCTTCTGACCTATTGCCAAGAAAACGGCTTCGAGTATGTCACCGACCGCACCAATGAGGACACTGCGTATACCCGAAACCGCATTCGCCATGAGCTGATCCCCGCAATGGCGGAGATTTTCCCCCATTTGCGCCAACGGGTCGGGCAGCTTTCGGATAGTGTAAGAGAGGACGAGGAATACCTGTCGGGACTTACAAGAGCGTTTTTGCAGGAGCAACAGACAAAAACAGGACTTCCCATCCACCATTTACAAACGCTTCCAAGACCCATTTGTAAGCGAGCGCTGATCGAGTGGGCGAGCGAGGGCTGCAAGGCGATGCCCGAAGCGGTGCACGTCAATGCGCTGATGCAAATGGTGTCGGCGAAAAACAGCGACGGCGAAGTCGCCATGCCGGGAGGCTTTTTTGCCCGTATACAGGGCGGAGAGCTTCGCTTGTTTACAACACAAATAGAAAAGGGCAAGCCCTTCGAGCTTCCGCTTTGCTTGGGCGAAACCGTCCTTGACGGTACGGGGATCCGTATTGTCGTGGAAAAGCTTGAAAAAGAGATAAAAATTCACAATTTATCAACAGCCCCGTATATAATTTTAAAAGGGGATTTTGATATAATAAAAAAAGATTTGCATTGGCGATCCAAAAAGGAAGGGGAGACCCTTGCCGTAAGAGGAATGCACCGCAAGCTGCGGCGTCTTTACGCCGAGGCAGGCATCGACCCCAAGTACAGGGATCAGATCCCCCTGCTTTGCAACGGGGAGGGCGTCGTTTGGGCACCCTTGATCGGCTGCAAGGACGGGTGGACTCCTGCTTTTGCACAACAGACCCCCTCGTGGCTCTTACAGGTTCATCTTCCCGAGGACTTCATGCACGAAAGGACAATGATATGTATCAAATGAGAGACGATATCCAATCGATTTTAGTCGACGAAAACACAATTTCCGATATTTGCGACCGTCTGGCGGCAAAGATCACCCAAGACCATCGGGACAGCAACAGAGAGCTGATCCTTGTTACCGTGCTCAAGGGCTCTGTGTTTTTCGCCACCGATCTGATCCGTCGCATTCCGCTTCCTTGCGGATTGGAGTTTATGAAGGTGTCGTCTTACGGCTCAGGCACGTCCACCTCGGGCTTCATTCAGGTACATCTGGATCTCAAACGGGATATTACCGGCGCCGATGTGATCATCATTGAGGATATCATCGACAGTGGCAGAACCCTGCAAAAATTAAAGCACCTGTTAGAGGACAAGGGCGCAAACAGCGTCAAATGCTGCACACTGTTGGATAAGCCCGACCGCAGACAGGTGGAAATGCAGGTAGATTACGTAGGCACGGTCATTCCGGACGAATTCGTAGTCGGTTACGGCTTGGACTTTGACGAAAAGTATCGCAATTTACCCTACGTCGGCATTCTCAAACCGTCAGTGTATCAAAAATAACGGCGCAAGCCAATAACGGAGGAAGAAAAACCCAATGAAAAAACGAAGCTTCGTTCGGGAGATATTGTTTTACGTAGTGATTTTCGCTATCATTATCGTTATGCTCTCGTCCCTGTTGTATCAGGATACGGCAAGCACTGCGATCTCGTATAGCGAAATGGGAGATTTGATTGAGAGCTACGATAGGGAAAACAATAAAAACATCAAATCTATATACGTAGGTAACGATAACAAGGTCACCCTCACCATGGAAAACGGAGAGGTAAAGACCCATACCCTGGCATACGTCTCCTTCTTTTACGAGGATTTTGCAGAGGAGATCAAGGATAAGGGAATCCCCATCGATTACCAACCCGCCACCACCCTTCCTTGGTGGGTAAGCCTTTTGCCCACGCTCTTTATCATCATTTTGTTCGTGGTCATCTATTTTGTTTCCGTCAATAAGCTCTCAGGCGGTGGCGGAAAGTTCAACTCCTTTGGAAAAGCAAAGGTCAAGACCCCCTCGGTAGACGAAAAGAGCCGAGTGTTCTTCCACGATGTGGCAGGTGCAGACGAGGAGAAGGAGGAGCTGGTGGAGATCGTTGAATTTCTCCGTGATCCCGCAAAGTTCACCCGCCTTGGCGCAAAGATTCCCCACGGCGTATTGCTGATGGGCCCTCCCGGTACGGGTAAGACCCTGCTTGCAAAGGCAGTGGCAGGCGAGGCAGGCGTGCCCTTCTATTCCATTTCGGGCTCGGATTTCGTGGAAATGTACGTGGGCGTCGGTGCGTCCCGTGTCAGAGACCTGTTTGATACCGCACGCAAATCCCCCGCAGCCATCATCTTCATTGATGAGATCGACGCCGTGGGACGCCACAGAGGCGCAGGCCTCGGTGGCGGACACGACGAAAGAGAGCAAACACTGAATCAATTGCTGGTGGAGATGGACGGCTTCGGCTCCCACGACGGCATCATCGTCATGGCGGCAACCAACCGCCCCGATATCCTCGACCCCGCTCTGCTCCGTCCGGGACGCTTTGACCGTCAGGTCACCGTCAACTATCCCGATATGAAGGGCAGAGAGGAGATCTTAAAGGTCCACGCACGCAACAAGCCCTTGGAGTCGGGTGTGGATTTCCACAAGGTAGCGCAGAGTACCGTTGGCTTTACGGGTGCTGACCTTGCAAACCTTCTCAACGAGGCAGCGCTCCTGGCGGCGAAGAAGAACAAATCTCTCATCGGCATGGACGATATTGAGGAATCCTATATGAAGGAGCTTTTAGGTCCTCAGAAGAAGTCCCGTGTCCGCCGTGAGCAGGATAATAAGCTTACCGCATATCACGAGGCAGGTCATGCCGTAGTTTCCTACTATTGCGAGAATACGGATCCCGTCAAGCATATTACCATCATTCCCGCAGGCCGTGCAGGCGGCGTCACCGTCAGTGTTCCCTTGGAGGACGTTTCCTATCAGACCCGCAACTCCATGTTGGATAATATCCGCATGAGCTTGGGCGGTCGCATTGCCGAGGAGCTGGTCATGGGCGACATCTCCACCGGCGCATCGGGGGATATCCAGCAGGCAACCCGAGTGGCACGTGATATGGTCACCCGATACGGTATGAGCGATAAGCTGGGCACGGTTCTCTATGGTAACGAGCATACCAGCAGCGAGGTGTTCTTGGGACGTGACTACGGTTCGGGCAAGAACTATTCCGAGCAGACCGCTGCCGAGATCGATGCCGAGATCCAACGCATCATCGGTGACTCTTATGCAGAGGCAAAGAAGATCCTCTCCGATCACATCGATAAATTGCACTTTGTTGCAGGATATCTGTTGAAGCACGAGAGCATGGACGGCGATCAGTTTGCCGCCGCCATGAAGGAGGGCGCTACCGAGGAGGAGCTGGATGCCATCGCTGCCGAAAAGGCGGAGCAAAGCCGTCGTGATAACGAGGAAAGAGCCGCCAAGCAGGCAGCCGAAAAGGCAGAACAATTGGCAAAGGATCAGGCAAATGCATCCGAGGGCAACGGAAACGGTACCCCTATGGAGAGTGAGTTTGTTCAAAGCATCGATTCTTCCGAGGAGGAAGAGAAGCCTGAGGAATCGGTTTCTTCCAACGAGGAAGAGGATCAATAATGACATGAGATGGGGCTAAGTCTTTGACTCGCCCCATCTCATGTCATTATTACCAAGAAAAAGAAGCCAAATAATCAAAGGATTGTCATTTTCCCGTCTTGACAAGCCCTATTTTGGGGAATATAATATACGATGAAGGTAAATCGCCTTTTTATAAGGCGAAGAATGAATGAAGAGTAAAAACACGGGCGTTGGAGAGATCCGGAGTGCTTGCCGAACGGGGAGTTGTCGGCAGGACGAAAAAAGCGAGGCTTTTGCGGTCTGTGTTTTGCATCCCGCTTCATAAAGGCTTGAATGATGAAATGAGCAAAGCATTTCTCCTTTTTGCCATTATGGGTGGAAAAGGAGGAATTTTTATGCACAACTCATTTTCTGCACGGTCCAACGTTTACCGCATGACCCTTGACGCTCTGTTTGTGGCTCTGTACGTGGTGCTGAGCACCTTTGCGTCCTTCAAGATCCCGGGAGCGATCCAGATCTCCTTTTCGACGATCCCGATCCTGCTCAGTGCCTTTTTGTTCCGCCCTTTGGATGCGGTAGGCGTGGCACTGCTCGGCACCTTTGTGGAGCAGGTCATTGATCCCTCGCCCTACGGCTTTGTCACGCTTCCCATGTGGCTTGTCCCGGGCACGGTGATGGCATTGTGCGCTTCCTTGTCGGCAATGTACCTGTGCAGACTGCCTTCCAAAAAAGCAAAGCTGATCCTCACGGTCATCACCATTGCAGTCTGTGAGCTTTTGCTCACCGCACTCAACACGGCAGCTCTTTATATCGACGGAGCGATCCTGGGCTATTCCGTCAAGGCATTGCACCTATTGCTGCCTGCAAGACTGCTCAATGCCTTGGCAAGAGCCGTCATATCTTCCGTATCCATTCCGCTTTTACTGCCGCCTCTGAGACGGGCAATCGCAAAGCTCTCCCCACGATATTCTTCAACAACGAATTAAGGATGGTTATTTATGAATTGTGAAGAAGCGATCCAACTGATCCATTCGGGAGGATCTAACCAAGCTACCCCGGGGCTTTCCCGTATTTCCAATCTTTTGGAGCGCTTGGGAAATCCGCAACAAAACCTTAAATACGTTCACGTAGCAGGTACTAACGGAAAGGGCAGTACCTGCGCCATGCTGCATTCCGTTCTGCGGGCGGCAGGTTACCGTGTGGGACTTTTCACCTCTCCCTATATTCAAGACTTCCGTGAGCGCATTCGCATCGACGGAGAGCCGGTAGGGGAGAACGCCCTTGCCGAATGGACTGAGCGTATCTTACAGATCACACGGGAGATGGATGAGCCCTTCACCGAGTTTGAGCTGATCACCGCCATCGGCTTTGCCTATTTCAATAGCCAGAACGTGGACGTGGTGGTGTTGGAGGTAGGCTTGGGCGGACGCTTTGACCCCACCAATGTTATCAATAAGCCCTTGCTTTCCATCATTACAGGCATCGATTTTGACCATACTGCTCTTTTGGGCAATACCATTCAGTCCATCGCCGCCGAAAAGGCGGGGATCATCAAGGAGGACTGCCCTGTATTGTACGGGGGCGAGGAAAACGCCGCTTGTCGAACTATTCGCTCCTTTGCGGATCTGCGCCATGCCGTTTTCCACACCGTTGACCGCTCCACCTTCCGCCAAAGGGAGGCGACCCTTGACGGTACCGTGTTCGATTTTGGAGAATATGAAGGCTTGGAGCTCTCCCTCTTGGGTACCTACCAGCCCTATAACGCAACCGTCGTTCTCACGGCGTTAGAGATTTTAAAAACGGAGCACGGCTTTGTAATTCCCGAGAACGCCGTCCGAGAGGGACTGAAAAGCGTTACCTGGCAGGCACGCTTTGAGCTTCTTTCCAAGGATCCTATCATTATTTATGACGGGGGACACAATCCCCAGGGCGTCAATTCCGCTGTCAAGAGCATTCAGGCGTATTTCCCCGAGGAGCAGGTCAATATACTCAGCGGCGTTATGATTGATAAGGATTTCGATGCTATGATCGAGGCGCTCAAGCCCGTAGCAAACAAGATCTTTACCGTCACCCCGCAAAATCCCCGTGCTCTTACGGCAAAGGAATATGCCGAGCATTGCCAAAGACACAAGCTCAACGCCGTGGCGTACGAAAGCATCGAGGCGGCTGTGAGCGCAGCCATCGAGGAATGCAAAAGGGAACACACCCCCTTGATCTGTCTCGGATCTCTGTATCTTTATAAAGAGGTATCTACGGCAATAGCCGAGTATATAGGATAAATTTTATCCCGTGAGTTCGAAACCATCCTCACGCAAAACAAAACTAAGGAGCATACCGTTATGAACACCAAAACCAAAACAAATCGGCGTACGTTGATTTTCATTTGCCAAGCAGGCGTGATTGGCGCATTGTACACTGCCATCACCGTCCTCATCGGTCCCCTTGGCAACGCAGCGATCCAGTGCCGAATATCGGAGGCACTCTGCGTGCTTCCGATTTTTACTTCTGCAGCGATCCCCGGCGTGACGCTTGGGTGCCTGATCTCCAATCTTCTCACAGGGTGTCTGTGGCAGGACGTCCTGTTTGGCACGTTGGCAACGCTTTTGGGAGCGCTTGGCGCATACCTGTTGCGCAAGCATCCTGCATTGACCCCACTGCCCACCGTCATCGCCAACACTGTCACCGTTCCCTTTGTCCTTTGCTATGCCTATGGTGCCGAGGAGGGGATCCCGTTTTTGATGCTCACCGTGGGAATCGGGGAGATCATCAGCGCATACGTATTGGGACTGCTTTTATATGCGTCCCTCAAGAAGCACGCAAATAAAATCTTTAAATAAAATCAAAAAAGGAGGAAAACCATGGAGCAGATCCGCATCTCTGTACCAAATGAGATACAAAAAGTGCTCGACCGCTTGGAAGCAAACGGTCACGAAGCGTATATTGTCGGCGGATGCGTCCGTGACAGCCTCCTTGACCGCACTCCCAACGATTGGGATGTTACCACCTCTGCGCTTCCCACCCAGATCATCGAGACCTTTTTCGATCACCGAGTCATCGAAACGGGCATTAAGCACGGTACGGTGGCAGTGATCGTTGAGGGACAGCAGATCGAGATCACCACCTATCGTTCCGATGGGGAATACCTCGATAACCGCCATCCTGCCAGCGTTACCTTCTCAAAAAATATCCGTGACGATCTTTCCCGCAGGGATTTTACCGTCAACGCTATGGCATATCACCCAAAGCACGGTCTGATCGATCTCTTTGATGGTAGACGGGATCTTTCAAACCGAGTGATCCGTTGTGTCGGACAAGCGGAAAAACGCTTCGAGGAGGACGGACTTCGCATTCTCCGTGCCATCCGCTTCGCATCTGTTTTAAACTTCAGAGTGGAGGAGGAAACCGCAAGGGCGATCCACTCTCATTCCTCTCTGCTCTCCGGCATTGCCGCCGAGCGCATTCGGGAGGAATTCTGCAAGCTGCTCACAGGAGTGGGAGCGGTACGGATTATAAGAGAGTATATGGATGTCATCTCTGTTTTTCTCCCCGAGCTTGCCCTGTGCCAAGGCTTTGATCAAAACACCAAGTACCATTGCTATGACGTGCTTGACCACACCCTCTATGCGCTGGACGAATGCGAGACCGACGATCTCCTTACCCGACTGTCCATTCTTTTTCACGATATCGGCAAGCCCCATTGCTATACCGAGGATGAAAACGGCGGACATTTCAAGGGGCACGCTCCTATCGGCGTGGATCTGACCGAGCAGATCCTGCGCCGCCTGCGCTTTGATAACGATACAGTAGCAAGAATGAAGCTCTTGGTAGAATTGCACGATCTTCCCATTGCACCGCAAAGAAAGAGCGTCAAGCGCTTGATGCAAAAGCTGTCCGACGAGGATATCTACCGCTTGTTAGAGCTCAAACGTTGCGACCGCTTGGCGCATGCCTCCTTTTTCAGAGAGGTGCCGCCCGAGATCTTTCGGGTCCCTGAGATCATGCAGCAAATCCGTGAGGAAGCAGCCTGCCTGACCCTTGCCGATCTGGCAGTCAAGGGGGGAGACCTGCTTGCCATCGGAATTCCCGCAGGCAAGGGCATGGGCGAGATTCTGAACCTTCTTTTGGATGCCGTCATCGAAGAACGCCTTGCCAACGAAAGGGAAGCGCTTCTTTCCTACGCAAAGCAGCTCACCTTTGATCAGCAATAAAAAAGAGTGGCGACCAAATGCGATTTCGCATTTGGTCGTCAAAATTTTTTAATGGATTGAATTACAACACCTCATGCGCCTTGGCGCAATTCATGGCGAAGCCAATTCATGAGCACTTGTGCTCAATTCATGCAACCGCCGGGTTGCAATTCATCGAGGCTGTCTCAAATTGCAAATTTGAGACAGCCTCTTGCGCAAAAAAAGCCGATGGTAGGCTTTTTTGTGCTGGGAATTTGCGTTTTTCGTTTGCAAGTACGATCAAATACGGTCAAATTACGGACGAAAATTGCGGCGTCAAGCCGCAAAGCAAAAACCAGGGGGGTGTCGACCAAATGCGAAACGCATTTGAGACACCCCCTTTTTTATCTTACTCCCATACGGGTCCAATAGGTCTTTTGTTCCCCGGGAGAGATGCGGACAAGCCCGTAGTCTCCCTTTGCGGGCGGCAGATGAAAGCAATCAATAGCCGTGGTTTGGGGCTCACAAACGAAGAAGGAGCCCTCCACCGTTTGAAAGAGCATGCGGTAAGGGAACGCCTCCCGATCCGCATCGTAAAACAATTCCACCCCGCTATTGACGTCACGCATCACCATCTCCCCCGACGCCTCGTAAAAGGCGGAAAGATGCTCTCCAAAGGGGACGTATTCGCCGCAACGGAATTTTTCTTCTCTCTCTCCCACGTCACGGAATTCCCCCGTGGGAATAAATTTCTCGGTTCGCAGTTCCTCCCGCCCCGTATCAAGGCGAATGCGATGCTCCCATGGCGCCGATCCATTGATAAAGGGAATGTTAAACGTGGTGTGGTATGCCAGCATAAAGGGCATCACCGAGGGAGAGAGATTGGTCACCGTATCTCTTTCCAATAATCCGTTCTCGTCCAAGAGATACTCTCTTACAAAGAGAAAGGCATGAGGAAAGCAGATGTATTCTCCCGCTTTTTCCTCAAAAACCAAACGCACACGGCTTTCTTCCAACTTCTCGATCACAAAGGGCATCTTGTACAACGCCCCATGAATATGGCATCCCGTTGACGGCTCGTTCAGCGGTAAGAGGTATTCTTTTCCCTCAAAAACAAACCGTCCTCCAAGGATGCGATTTGGGGGAAAGAGGGGAGGATTTCCAAAAAGGTAAACGTTTTCTAAAAGGTGCGCTTCGTCCTTGGGTGTCCGCAAAAGATCTGCCCCCGTGACAGAGTGCACCAGGCGGTAGCAAATACCGCCCAAGCGGCTGGAAATATCAGCGATATATCCGCCGCCCGTCAGTTGAATATCCGTATCGATCATGGCCTTTTCCTCACACAAATTCGGTTATTCCGTCATCAACGTAGACGTGGGTTCTCAAAATCGAATAGCTCTCCTTGGCAGGATCTCCCGAGAGGATTCCACACCTCTCCTTTGCCGCCGTGATCAGCATTTCGGGGTTGAGATGTTCGGTGCTTCCCGCACGTAGCTGCGCCGACAGACGGATATCACCGTTCTCCTCCAAGCAAACGCCAATGCGACGGATCATGGGGATTAGATCCACCTCTTTTTCTCCCGATTTGGACTTCTTCGTCATCAAAAGGGGAGCGGTGGTGTAAAGAGAGAGCAACTGTTCGCAAAGCTTCTTTGTGGCGTTTTCAAGATGCAGAACGATCTCGTAGTCCGCCCAGGCAATGTCCGAGAATTTCGAACTTGGCTCGTAGGCGTCCAGCACCTGCATCTCCTCGGTCAATTCCCGATTGAGCTGCTCCTTCACTAGTGTCAGGGGTATGTCACGGGCGATGCGCAGATCGATGAACTCGCATTCGCTTTCAGTCCCCACCGAAAGGGGAAGCCCGAAGATCACCTTGGCATGGGGATTGAACCCCTGGGTGTACCACATGGGAATATCTGCCCGTACCAAAACTCTTGCAATGGTCCGTTGCAGATCCAAGTGGGAGATGTATTGAAGATCCCCTACCTTGCGGAATTTGATCCGCACCGTCTTATAGGGCTCCAACAAAGGCCAAGCGGTGGCATCCTTTTTGAGCGGATCCACGTCCGCCTTTTTCTCTTCTTGAGGAGCGCTTTTGCACCCGGGGCAAACGGCACGCACACCGCCCAGGGCGTTGGCACCGCAGGCAGAGCACTTTTCACGGCAGTTGGGCGTAGTAGCGCCGGCATACGCCCTTTGGCGTTCCTTCAAAAAGAATTCCTTCGTCACACCGCAATCAATGATGTCCCAAGGCAGGACCTCGTCCGTGCCAAAGGCACGGTTGGCATAAAAGACAGGATCAATTCCCGTGCGTTCAAATACCGAGAGCCACTTGTCATAGTCGAAATACTCGTCCCACGCATCAAAGCAAAAGCCCTCCTTCACGGCAAGCTCCAACGCATCGGAAAGGCGTCTGTCCCCACGGGCTAAGACCGCCTCGATTCGGGAGACCTTTGCATCGTGGTGCTGATAGCGCACGTGCTTGTTTTTGATCTTGGTTTTCAGATATTCCTGCTTTTCCGCAAGCATCTCCATGGTGTCCTGCGCCTCCCACTGGAAGGGAGTAAAGGGCTTGGGAATAAAGCAGGAAACGCTCACCGTCACCTGTACGGGACGGGCTTTGTTCCGATTGGGATTCTGATAGTAGGCGTCCACCACGTGCTCCGCCAGGGTAGCGATCCCTTCAATATCCTCAAGCGTCTCCGTAGGAAGACCGTTCATAAAATAGAGCTTGACTGCATTTTTGCGGGCGTCAAAGGCGACGTTTACCGCACGCATCACGTCCTCCTCACGCACATTTTTGTTGATCACGTCACGCAAGCGCTGGGTGCCCGCCTCGGGGGCAAAGGTGAGGGAGGAGGAGCGCACCGATTCGATCCGCCGCATCAGATCCTTGTTAAAGCTGTCCACACGGAGCGAGGGGAGAGAAAGGCTCACCATGTTGTCGTCCGTCCAGGAGAGGAGCTTGTCGCAAAGAGGCTCCAATTCGGTGTAATCACTGATGGAGAGAGAGGAAAGAGAGATCTCCTCATATCCCGTGCTGTCGTAGAGTGCCTTTGCTTGTGCATCAAGCACGTCGTGGCTCTTCTCCCGCACAGGACGGTAGATCATTCCCGCCTGACAAAAGCGGCAGCCTCTGATGCAGCCACGGTAGACCTCTAACATAATGCGGTCGTGTACCGTTTCAATGTAGGGCATTACCACCTTGTCGGGGAAATACACTTGATCCAGATTCTTGATGATCTGCTTGGTTACCCTCTTGGGAATGTCGTCATAGATGGGGGTATAGGCATCGATCGTCCCATCGGGATGATAGGTGACCGTGTACAGAGAGGGCACGTACACTCCCTGAATGGTTCTTGCCGCCTCGTGCAAAAAGGCACTTCTGGAGTACCGTCCCTCCTCTTTCATTTTGATGTAAAGACGGACGATCTCGGGGAGCATATCCTCTCCCTCGCCGATGTTAAAAAGATCAAAGAAATCTGCAATCGGCTCGGGATTGTAGGCACAGGGACCGCCGCCGATGACCAAGGGATCGTCCTCGCCTCTTTCCACGGAGCGCAGGGGAATGTGCCCGAGCTCCAGCATATTGAGCACGTTCGTGTAGCTCATTTCGTATTGGAGCGTAAAGCCAACGAAATCAAATTCCCGAAGGGGATCTCCGCTTTCCAAAGCAGTCAGGGGCAGGTCGTGCTTGCGCATGACCTCCTGCATATCCACCCAGGGGTCGAAAACTCGCTCACACCAGATATCGGGGTGCCGGTTCAAGACGCCGTAAAGCAGGCGCATTCCCAGATTGGACATTCCGATCTCGTAGGTATCGGGGAAGCAGAAGGCAAAGCGAGCTTTAACAGCCGCTTTATCCTTGATGATCTGTCCGTATTCGCCGCCGGCGTACCTGCCGGGCTTGGACACGGATTTCAAGATGGTACTGTTGGGTCGGTTTTCTTTTATTACGTTCATTCGGTATCAAGCCTTTCTGTAGAAAAAGGAGAGCACCCTGTCAGCGCTTCCGACTTGCTGACATAGGAGTCAGCACTGTCATTTTGACGAAAAGTTTTGGTCAAGCTTTTTCAAAAGCTTGCGGGGTGGAGGGCAAGTAGCCCTCCTCGCCCGTCGCAACGGGCGAAATCCCCTTGCGGCGTTTCTTTTTGTTAGCTGCAATTGCTTGCAATTGCGGCTGAGCTTGCGAAGCCTATTTCATTTTGCGCCTCTTTTCTGCAAAGAAAAAGCGGCTAAAAAGTTTATGCCTTTTGATGAGTTGTTCTTTTTATAGCAGGTTTTTTCAGTAGGTTGAGAGCGCCCTGTCAGCGCTTCCTTTTTTTATTCATATGGAGCTTACGCTTGTTCAAGTTGATATGGGTTGCAATCACGGAAACAAGAATACAACCGCCGTGATAAAGGGCAACAGACAGGGAAACCAAATGCAGAGGGAGCGAGAGGAAGGCGAGGATCGCTCCGCCCGCAATTCCCAGTGCGGTAGAAAAGAGCTGCAGCCTCATTGCAAAGTGCTTCGAGGCGGCGGCACCCTTGGCGGCGTGGAGAGGGTAGACAATATCCGTGGTATCGCCAAGAGCCACAGCGCCCGTGTCCGAAACCTTCAACACCGAGTCGGATTCATATCTTCCGGGCTTGATGATGCGGATCGGAGCCGCACCGCCGCTGCGGTTCAGCTGCAAAAATGCCTCGTTGAGGTTGGGATCGTAGGATTGCAGCGCCACCGTGGTGTCAATGTCCGAGAGATCGCACGCTATGCGCTCAAAGGAGGGCTTGACCGAGTATTCGATCTCATACCGAAGCTTCAATACGCCGTCAATGGAAACGTACATCAGCCCCGTGTTCTCTCCCCGTCGGAGCGCCTTGTCCGAGGTCTCCTTCGGAATACGGATCCCACATTTTTTCAAGAACTCTGCGTGTCCCGCAATCATGTGGTATTGATTGTCTACGATCGCCTCAACGCCTCTGTCTGCAATGCGCACAAAGGCGACCGAGGGATCGGGCGCTTTGGTAGCATTGATCCGTCCCACCGATTCCAGCGCTCCTCCGATCTTGCGGAACAGGATCCCCGCAAGCTTCATGTCTTTTTGCATATCCTCGCTCTCACGCACGGCAATATGCGTGCATTTTTCTGCATTGTAGAGCATGGAATCGTTGAATATTACGGTTTTGGAGTGGCTGTATTCCTCCACGGCTTCATCTCCCACCAAAGCGCAGTTGCGCTCGGACAGGAGCTTGTTCGCACGGCATAGAGGATAGAACCAGGCAACGGCGGAAACCACGGGAGCAGAGGCAAACAGCACCGTCGCAAAGGCAGAAAGCGCTCCCATAGGATCGGCACGTGCAATGAGATATACAAAGGAGACGGTAAAAGCAGAGCCAAGCATCACACCCAAAAGCACGTAAATGTGTCGGCTGACAGAGGAGAAGGTGTTAAAGCGGCGGAAAAAGCCCTCGGTCTCCTCGGCGTGATGTACACGGTAAAAGCTCTCGTCAATATCGTCGTTGATGATCTTGACCAGCTTCTTTCCTTGCCTGAGCTTTTTCTTACGGGGCACCGTTGACTCCAATACAGTTTTGACCGAGTCCGTGGCGACCAAGCGGAATACCCGCATCTCGCAAAGCAAACGGAGCACGTCACAGATCGCATAGAGCAACAAAAGAGCCGCATAGATAAAGTTGATACGAATCGTCGCCCCACCCGCAATCAGACAGGTGACGTCGTAGCAAAAGCATAAGGGAAAGAGAAGCGCAGGCAGAGAGTAGGGGGACGGATGAAGCGCAAAAGCACTTTTCAGCCCTGCGATCAGCTGCCGATAGGAGAGCGCCGATGCCAAAACGAACACACAAGCCGATACAATGGGAAGGAGGAGCGGATAGGCTCCCAGCCCTGCGGCAAATTCACTTCCGATCAGCAAGGGCAGATCCAGGAACAAAAGCAGGATCGTGGCAAGAGCAGTCAGAAGCGTTCGCAGGATCAAGTACTTTCTGTCCCGTGCATAGGCGGCAATAATGCGAGCCTTTGTGCGGGCGTTGGCATTTTCCTCACCGCAAAGGCCAAGGGCCGTCAGCTGATATTGCTTGTGGGAGTGAGAATGCATTTTGTTTTTATGATCGTTTTTCAGACGCTTGAGATTGTCGTATCCCACCACTCTGCCAAGCTCACTCTCATAGCCAAGCTCCAGCATCATGGCAATGTCGTCCTCCGAAAAGCCGCTCTTCTTGCGAATCAGCTCCAAGGCGCTCAGATTCTCCTCGGCTTGCCTTTCCCGACGTTCTCTGATGCGGGAGAGGAGAGGATTGGATCTTTGCCCTTGCGCCGTGACCTCCTCGGGGGCGTCAATGGGGATCTCCTCCATATCTGCGCCGTCCTCCAAAAGCTCGTCCAGCTCCTCGTCCAGCTCAATGTCCTCGGGCAATTGAGAAACAGGAATCTGACGCACCCTGCGAACCTTCTTTTTTATAGCGGGGGCAGCCGCCTTGTCGGCGCTTTCTTTTTTCAAAAAATCCGGAGCTCCGTGAGAGCGGGGAAGGGACACGCTCGCCCGTCCCTTTTCCTTCTCGGTAACAGCGCCGTCGGATCCGGGAGTCCGTTCCTTGTTGTTCGATTCGGACGTTTGATTTTGTTTCATGAATCCTCCTTTTTGGAAAATTCCAAAGGTATGGTAAAGATTGATTAAAGATGATGCTGTCTTGCGGCCTCCGCCAAGAGAATCGCCGCAGCTGTGGAGACGTTAAAGGAGTTGACCTGCCCATACATGGGAATGGAGATCACAGCGTCTGCCGTTCTTTGCACCAGCTGAGAGACCCCGTTGCCCTCGCTTCCAAGGATCAAGGCGCAAGGACCACGCAGATCCGTGGAGTAAACACTCTCCCCACCCGCCTCGGCGGCATAGGTCCAGACCCCTGCCTTTTTCAATTCTTCAACGGTCGAGGCAATGTTCGCAACCTTTGCAATGGCAAGATGCTCAATGGCACCGGCAGATGCCTTGGTCACAAGGGGAGTGAGCCCCACGGCACGGCGCTTGGGAATGATCAGACCGTGCGCACCGCAGCACTCGGCGCAGCGAATGATGGCGCCAAGATTGTAAGGGTCGGTGATCCCGTCGCAAATCACGATCAGGGGTGCTTCACCTCGCTCCTTGGCAATGGCAAGAATGTCCTCCACCGAGCAGTATTCCTTTTCAGCGGCAAAGGCGATCACACCCTGGTGGGGCGCAAAGCCCGCAAGGGAATCCAGCTTCGCTTTTTCGGTTTCGATCACAGGGATCTTTCTTTCAATCGCCTCAGCAACCAGGGCAACGATAGAGCCTGTCCGCTCTCCCTTTTGCACCAGGAGCTTGTCGATGGAACGCTCGGATTTCAGCAACTCACGCACAGCGTTTCTGCCGATCACAGCGCCACTTTCCATCTCCCCGTGAATGCCCTCCTCAGAGGAACCGTCAACGGGAAGGGAACGCTCCTTTCCCAGGGGACGAGTCCCACCGCCAAGGTTGCGCTCTCTTTTTTCAAAGGAGCGAGCCCCTCCTTCGGGGAAGGATCTCTTTTTATCTCCCGCAGCACGGCGAGAGGAAGAATACTTTTTGTTTTCCATGGATGTATCATGTCCTTTCTCGGTGTCGAAGCATCGACGAAAAAAATACCTACAATAATTATAACACGAAAAATCTTTTTTGTATAGAGCATTTTGAAAATTTTGTCCCCGCCACCCCCACATTTCGCTCGACAAAACTCCCCCCGATCCGACAGATATAGCCAACCGCAGACTCCCACCCCAACACCGTTATGCACAAAAGCGCCCTATTGGGTGCCTCAGATCGCTGACAAAGGTGCCGGCGCCATCAAAATGACCAAAAGTTTTCGCCCGCCTTTTTCAAAAGGCGGTGCGGTGGAGGGCGCAGAGCCCTCCTCGCCCGTCGCAACGGGCGAAATTCCCCTTACGGCGTTTCTTTTTGTTAGCTTTTTCTTTGCGCCTCTTTTCTGCAAAGAAAAAGCGGCTAAAAAGTTTATACATTTTGAGAACTGTACTTTTATAACAGGGTTAGTCAGTCGTCTGAAGTACCCAGTAGGGTGCCTTTGCGTGGATAAAAGATAATTTTGATATGAGTATTAAATTCAAAAATATCGATTTTTTATCGGTTTTCATTTTTTTGTATCACATTTTGAGATAAAAGTCGATATGTTGAAATTTGATATGATATAATGTGTTTTAACAAGAGATAGGACGGGAAAGTATGAGAATCAAAGATTTAAGAGAAAAAAAGAATAAATTACAAAAAGGAGTAGAGTAATGAAAAAGATTCTTGAAGAGCTGTGGTACGGCAATGTTTGCCCCGGCACAGACCGGCAAAAGCTAACGAAAGAAACCAAGGAGCTGATGGGGTATATTGCTGACCATTATGACAACCTGTGGGCAACGCTTACAGACAAGCAAAAGGAAATACTTGAAAAGTTCAATGATTGCTACGCTGAACTGACGGAGATCAACGAACGGGAAATATTCGTATATGCGTTTCGGCTCGGAGCAAAAATTATGCTTGAAGTAATGCTACCCACAGCAGAGGAATAACCGCCTGTCTCCGTGCGGCGAATGCGAACCCTCGCCTTGCTGTGCAAGGCAGTGTCTCCCGAGGCTCTCTCTCCGCCACGCAAAAAAGGCACCCTGCTGTGTGCCTTTTGCGTGGCGGAGAGAGAGGGATTCGAACCCTCGTTAGGGTATTAGCCTAAACACGAATTCCAGTCGTGCGCCTTAGACCAGCTCAGCCATCTCTCCGTGCCGACCCGTGTATTATACCACAATCCACAGGGATTGTCAACCCCTTTTTGTAATTTTTTCAAAAGTTTTTTTAAAAATGCCGTCACAGCAAAATTAACTGTGACGGCACAAGAGCTTATTGAATTATTCGCTTCTCAGCGCCTCTACGGGATTGCGCTTTGCAGCAAAGCCCGAGGGGAAGAGTCCCGCAATAAAGGT
>JAFTMU010000358.1 GCA_017452215.1 Clostridia bacterium | reverse complement strand
GAGATCATAGAAGATTACCGCAACGATGTCTTGTATTTGATACAAGGAAAGGAAGAAATAAATGGAAAAGAATGAGCAATTTGATTGTCCCCGAGTTCCAAAGCGAATCCTGACCTCGCTTTTGTCCTCTGTTTCGGCAGGTGTTGTCCCACGCTCGGGAGCGCCGTATATCGCCATCGGTCGACGGGATGAGATCGAGGCACTGCTTTCCGATCTTACAGAGGTCAATGAGGGCGGCGGCTCTATGCGATTTTTGATCGGCAGATACGGTAGCGGCAAAAGCTTTTTGATGCAGCTGATCCGAGGATACGCCCTGGAGCGTGATTTCCTCACTGCCGACGCAGATCTTTCCCCCGAACGCCGTCTGTACGGTACCGGAGGCAGCGGTGTTGCTACCTATCGGGAGCTGATGAAAAATCTTGCCTCCAAATCCTCCCCCGACGGCGGTGCACTTCCAAAGATCCTTGCCCGTTGGATCTCGGAGCTGCAAAACGATGCGGCAAACAAGGGAATTGCTACACAAAGTCAAGCCTTTGAGGAGGAGATCAACAGGCAAGTGCTTTCCGTCCTTCGTGAAATGGAATTTTTGGTGGGCGGCTTTGATTTTGCAAAGGTCGTCACGGCATACTACCAAGCTTATATCGGGGGAGACGACGAGCGTCGCTCCGCCTGCCTGCGTTGGCTTCGTGGAGAATATGCCACCAAGACCGAGGCGAAACGGGAGCTTGGCTTTTCGGTATCGCTGATCATCGATGACGAAAATTGGTATGATTTTTTAAAGCTCTGGGCGGCCCTTTCCCGCCGCATCGGGTATCGGGGACTTGTGGTGTTCATCGACGAGTGTGTCAATCTTTATAAGATCTCCCACCGTGTCAGCCGTGAGAATAACTATGAAAAGATTTTGTCCATGTTCAACGATACCTTGCAGGGCAGAGCCGAGGGGCTTGCACTGATCCTTGGAGGAACACCGCAGTTTTTGGAGGATACCCGTCGGGGACTGTTCAGCTATGAGGCGCTCCGCAGCCGCCTGTGCGATAGCCGCTTTGCTTTAGAGGGCTTCAAAAACCTCATTGGTCCCGTGATTCGCCTGCGCCGCTTGTCCGATGATGAGCTCTTTGCATTGATCAGCCGTGTGACCAAGCTCTATGCGCAGAATTACGGCGAGGAGCCCCGCATTACCGAGGAGCAGATGGTACGCTTTTTGGAGATCTGTCTTGACCGTGCGGGCGCAGACACCCTGATCACTCCACGTGAGATGCTACGGGACTATATGACGGTGCTCAATATTTTGATGCAAAACCCCACGTCTACCTTTGAGGACGTAGTGGGAAGCGCCGTGACGTTAAAAACCGAAAAAGAGAATGAGGAAAGCCTTGATGCCCCCGAAGCAGAGCCCCAAAGCGCTTCTCAAAGACCCAAATTTACCATCGACGATATTGAATTTTGATTGATACCTTCCAGCTTGAAAGGAGGAACCAATGAGCGAAATATTCGAACGCTATCCCGAGTTTGTCCGTGAATTTATCTATTCCCACGGTTGGGAATCTCTCAGAGAGGTACAGGTGGCGG
>JAFTMU010000357.1 GCA_017452215.1 Clostridia bacterium | reverse complement strand
GAGGTACAGGTGGCGGCGGCTGAAAGTATTTTTTATACCGATCACAACCTGCTTCTCACCTCCTCCACAGCAAGCGGCAAAACCGAGGCGGCATTTTTTCCCATTCTTTCCGAGCTTTGCGAGAACCCGCCCACAAGCGTCGGTGTTTTGTATATCGCTCCTCTTAAAAGCCTGATCAACGATCAGTTCTACCGTATCGAGGAGCTGCTTTTGGAGAGCGGGATTCCCGTAACCCATTGGCACGGCGACGTGGCGCAATCCCACAAAAAGAAGCTCTTGGATAAGCCGCAGGGGATCTTACAGATCACCCCCGAGTCCCTGGAATCCATGCTCATCAACCGCAGCAACGATATCGTTCGCCTCTTTGGAGACTTGCGTTATGTGGTCATCGATGAGATCCACACCTTGACAGGCAGTGATCGGGGAAATCAGATCCTTTGTCAGCTTGCCCGCATCGGACACCTGATCGGTCATCATCCACGACGTATCGGGCTCTCCGCTACCATTGGCGACCCGCAAAAGGCGGCAGATTGGCTTTCCGCAGGCAGCGGGCGTATCACCGACGTCCCTGTGTTTGAAAACAAAAAGATCCACTGGCGCCTTGGAATGGAGCATTTTTATATCCAGAACTCCAAAACCGAGCAAGCAAAAGAGCCAAAGGATCAGGGCGACGGTCCTCCCCGTCTTGCCTTTGACGCAGGGTATTCCTATATGTACGATTGCGTCTCGGATCGCAAATCCTTGGTGTTTTCCAATTCGAGGGAGGAGACCGAGTACCTTTGCGCCACCTTCCGTCAAATTGCAAAAAACAGGGGAGAGCGTGACGTTTTTCTCATTCACCACGGCAATCTCTCGGCGTCAATCCGTGAAGAAGCAGAGCTGAAAATGAAGGACGAGGAGATAATGGCGGTCACCTGCGCCACCGTCACCATGGAGCTGGGCATGGATATCGGTCGCTTGGACCGTATTTTGCAAAATCAGTCTCCCAATTCCGACACGGGCTTTTTGCAACGTCTTGGCCGCTCGGGCAGAAGGGGACAGCCCCCCGAGATGATGATGGTATTCCGTGAGGAGGATCCACTTCCAAACGCTCCGCTTCCGCAGCTGATCCCATGGGAGCTGATCAAGGCGATCGCTATCGTTCAGTTGTATATCGAGGAGCGCTTCATCGAGCCGCCAAACGTGCGCAAGCTGCCGTATAGCCTTTTGTTCCATCAGACCCTCAGTGTTCTGGCGGCATCGGGGGAATTGACCCTTGGGCGCCTTGCGGAGCGAGTATTGCGCCTGCCCCCCTTTGCCAACGTTCCCAAGGAGGATTACAAGGTGCTGGTGCTCTCCATGCTCAACAACGATTTTTTGGAGATGACCGAGGAAAAGACCCTGATCATCGGGCTTGCGGGCGAGCGCTTGCTCCGTTCCTTCAAATTCTACGCCGTGTTCAAGGATTCCGAGGATTATACCGTCCGTTGCGGCTCCGACGAGATCGGTACCATCACCACACCGCCCCCCGTAGGGGATCGCTTTGCCTTGGCGGGGCGTGTTTGGGAGGTGGAGGAGCTGGATGTCCAGCACAAATTGATCTACGTCAAGAGCGTGGAAGGGAAGATGGAGGTGTCCTGGCCTGGGGATAGCGGCGAGGTACACACACGCATCGTCGAGAGAATGAAGCAGGTCCTCTGTGAGGACACGGTCTATCCGTACCTTAAACCAAACGCACAAAAGCGATTGGAGCAGGCTCGGCACGTAGCCCGCAATACGGGAATGCTGGAGCATTCGCTGGTCCACCTTGGAGGATACTCCTGGTGCCTTTTCCCGTGGCTTGGCACCCGCTCCTTCCGTACTGTTCGCAAGCTGATACAGCGCATGAGCCGTGAATATCAGATCACAGGCGTGGAATACGAGGGCTGCTATTTCATCAAGTTCAAAATGTCAAGAGGGAACGATTATGAGTTGATCACCGCTCTCGCCCGACAGATCCGAGACCGAGCAGTGCAAAGCGAGGATCTGGTGGCAAGCGGAGAGATCCCCGTCTTTGAAAAATACGACGATTACGTTCCCGCCGACCTTTTGCGCCACGCTTACGCCACCGATAAGCTCAACCTCGAGGAAGCCTCAAAACGTATCTTGCAGATCGAGGCGGAGTATTAACCAAGTACAAATCATTCGCAGAGCACGATGTCTAAACTGCGCCAAAAAGGGGGTGTCTCAAATGCGTTTCGCATTTGGTCGACACCCCCCTGGTTTTTGCTTTGCGGCTTGACGCCGCAATTTTTATCCATGATTTGACCGTATTTGATCGTACTTGCAAACGAAAAACGCAAATTCCCGGCGCAAAAAAGCCTATCATCGGCTTTTTTGCACCAGGGGCTGTCTCAAATTTGCAATTTGAGACAGCCCCTTTATTTTTACTGTGTATAAAATTTAATTATTCCAACCACAAAATCAGCTCAAGCAAGCGTTTTACGCAAACGGCAAGCTGATTTCTGTCAACTCCCTCAACAATTCCGTCGTCCATGGCGGGCATACGGATATCGTTGCCTGCAAGCTTTTCATCTGCTGCGTTCGCGTGATTTCGCCAGTCGGTGGTAACAAGACCGTCGAAGTTCCATTCTCCTCTTAAAATGCCCGTAATCAGCTCTGCATTTTCAGATGCGCGAGTACCGTTGATCACGTTGTACGCTGTCATAATGAGCTTCGGCTTGGATTCCTTGATCGCAATTTCAAAGCCCTTGATGTAGATTTCGCGAAGTGCGCGTTCCGAAACGATCGAATCCGATTCCATACGGTTGGTTTCCTTGTTGTTGCAGGCGAAGTGCTTGAGGGTTGCGGCGATGCCGACCGATTGAATACCTCTGACCTTTGCCGCAGCCATTTTACCTGAAACAAAAGGATCCTCGGAAAAATACTCAAAGTTTCTTCCGCAAAGAGGGCTTCTGTGAATATTGAGCGCAGGGGTGAGCCAGATCGAGAGATTATTTTCTTTTGCTTCGAGTGCGCCCGCATGACCGATCTGTTCCATCAGCTCGGTATTCCAAGTGCAAGCAAGCATTGTTGCCACGGGGAATGCGGTGGTTTTGAGTCCGATTGTGCGGTGAATACGGACACCGGCAGGACCGTCGGTGGTCATCGGCGCAGGAATGCCGTATTTCGGAAGTCCGCCCATACCGTCGGTATGCGCAACTCCTTTACTCGGCTTTCCTATCAGAAGTCCCATGAGCTCCTCGTCTGTCAGCTGAGCAATAAAATCGTCCAGAGAAATCTCGCCGAGATGAACACTGATCAGCGGCTTGATTTCCTCGGGAGCGGGAATCTTTTTCTCGCACTGATATTCACAAGCAAATTTCTTTTGCGTCATCGTTTTGTCGGGAACGTTGATATATTCACCGCTGGCAGTAAGGCGCTTACCAAGACGCTGAGGTGCGCAGTATTCTGTGAGCTGTTGAGTAATAATGTTTTCGGTGAGTACGTACTTGTACTCCAGCTCGGTTACGTTTCGTATAGAATTACCGACAAAGATCTTATATTCACCCGCTTCGAGAATATAAGCGGATTTTTGAACGTCGCCGATATCGTCGTAGGATGCCATATCGGAAATGTCAAACGACATAACAAGCGTTTCGCTCTCTTCGGGCGTGAGAAGCTTGGTCTTGGCAAAGGCGCAAAGCTCGATGGCAGGTTTGGTTATTTTTCCAACAGGTGCGGAGTAGTAGACCTGAACGACCTCTTTTCCTGCACGACTGCCCGTGGTCTTCACGTCAACGCTGACCAGTATCTTGTCGCCGACAGTGACCGCAGACATATTGGAAAGCGCAAAGCTCGTATAAGAAAGACCGAATCCGAAAGGATACGTAACGCAGGACTTTTTGCCGGGGATGGTTTCAAAATAACGGTAGCCCACGAAAATATCCTCGGTATATTTGACGTAGTCTTCCGATTCGTGGAAGCCCTCCGACGAAGGGTAGTCCTCAAAGCTGGAAACGCAGGTATCGACCAGCTTACCCGAGGGATTGACGTCGCCAACAAGAATATCTGCCACGGAAAGTCCACCCTCCATACCGCCTTGCCATGCCATCAGCGCAGAGGAGATTTTGTCATTGTCTGAGAACCAAGACGTGTCAATCATAGCACCCGTATTAAGAACGACGATGACCTTTTCAAAATTGCTGCAAACGACATCGACCATTTTCTTTTCCTGTGCGCTCAGAACGAAATAGGTGTCGTTTCCGTCGTTTTGTCTGTCCTCATCCTCTCTGGAATATCGGTTGATGGTGATGATCGCTGTGTCAGTGAATTCCTTTGCGGCGGCAAGCAGGGGCGCGGGAATCTCAGATTCAGGGAGCATACCGCTTTTTTGATTCTCACGATATAATTTTTCAACGCAATCCTTGTAGTAGAGCGAAAGAGAGTCAAAAACCTCGACCTTTCCGATCTTCAGCTTCAGACCGTCGTAAATATTTCTCGTGTATTCACAAAAAACGTTGCCGCTTCCGCCTCCGCCCTTCACGTAATCTATCTGTGCGTTTCCGAAAATTGCAACCCTTGCGCCTGCATTCAGAGGAAGAAGGTTATCGTTGTTTTTTAAAAGTACGGCTCCCTCGTTTGCGGCT
>JAFTMU010000356.1 GCA_017452215.1 Clostridia bacterium | reverse complement strand
TATATTCTGCTTCCGACTTCAGGGTGATGAAGATCTTTGTAAACGCACCTATATAACCGTTGACGGTGGGCTGACTTGGAATCAAATTTCACAATTACCTCATGGTGAGATGGTGGAACGGTATTCAGAGATCAGTAACTTGGAGTATATCAAAGATTATGATTACTATTGTTTAACAGTCGAAGCCCACAATTCCGATTCTGCGTTTCAAATTCAATTTTGGTCAAAAGATCTAATAAATTGGAAATCTGACACATCTCTCCTCTTTGGTTGTCGATGAATCGGGACGTTGTAAATTCATCTTTCCAAAGATTATTTTTTCTAAATTTATAGACAAATTTTCAATTCTGTGTTATAATATAGGTTAAGTATGTAAAAGGAGGGGAAAGAATGCAAATATACAATCTTTTTCCCGGCTCATTTGCGTCCAACTGCTATTTGCTGATTGCAAACGGACATGCCGCCGTGGTAGATCCCTCCGCAAATGCCGACACCATTCTCGCCGAGGTCAAAAAAAGCGGTGCCGTGTTGGATAAGATCCTGTTGACCCACGGGCATTTTGACCATATCTTCTCTTTGGACGAGCTGCGGGAGAAAACCAACGCCCCTGCGTACATTCACAAGGACGACGCCGATATGCCGGAGGATGCGCACAAGAATGCCTTTTATACGTTCTTTCACTCTCTGCGCTCTTACCGACGTCCCGAGCATCTCTTGCAGGACAAGGACGAATTGACCCTTGGCGATGAAAAGATCACCGTACTGCACACGCCGGGGCATACCAAGGGCTCGGTCTGTTACCTGTGCGGCGATTCCCTTTTGCTCACGGGTGATACTCTCTTTTACGGAAACATCGGCAGATGCGACCTGTACGGCGGTAACGAGGGCGAGCTGCGCTCCTCCCTGCATTTTTTGCGCACCCTGCCGCCCGAGCTTCGGATCTATCCCGGGCACGGAGAATCCTGCAGTCTTGGTGAAGCACTCAATTCCCTTTATTTTTACGATTGAAATTCCCTTTGAAAGGATACTACTATGGACTATCAAAAGCGTGCAGATCTGCTTTTTCCCAAGGTCACAAAAACTCCTATCGAGGTAGAAGCAGAGTTTCCGCCCCGTAATCTTCCCGAGGGCGCCAAGGTCACCCGCTTTGCTCCAAGCCCCACAGGCTTTGTGCATTTTGGCGGTCTTTTCCCCACCACCATCGGAGAAAGACTCGCTCACCAAAGCGGCGGCATTTTGTATTTGCGCATTGAGGACACCGATGCAAAGCGTGAGGTAGACGGTGCCGCAGAGGGCTTGATCCGCACCCTCTCCCACTATGGGATCCATTTTGACGAGGGTGCTGTGATCGGCGAGGACGGAAGCGTTTGCGACAAGGGAGCGTACGGTCCTTACAAGCAAAGCATGAGAGGTCCCATCTATCACGTATACGCCAAGGAATTGGTCAAGCAAGGAAAGGCGTATCCCGTCTTTACCACCCAAGAGGAATTGGATGCTTTGAACGCCGTAGACAAAAAGGCGGAGATCAAGGCAAAGGATTGGCACGAGGACCAAAGCGAGCAGAGGGCTAAAATGCTGGAAGCACGCAAGATCACCTTGGAGGAGGTAGAGCAAAATCTCAATGCGGGCAACCCCTTCGTTTTGCGCATTCTTGCCGACGGAGATCCCGAAAAGAAAACGCCCTTTACCGATCTGATCAAGGGGAAATTGGAGATTCCCGAAAACGACGAAGACTTTGTGCTTCTCAAATCCGACGGGATCCCCACCTATCACTTTGCTCACGCAGTGGACGATCACCTCATGGGTACCACCCACGTGATCCGTGGTGAGGAATGGCTCCCCAGCCTTTCCAAGCATATCATGCTTTTCCGCTATCTCGGATTCCGCATGCCAAAGTATATGCACATTGCGCAGATCATGCGCCTGGACGAGAACGGAAACAAAAAGAAGCTTTCCAAGCGGGATATGGGTGCAAACATGGACGATTACAGCCGCATGGGATACGCTCCTCTTTGCGTATGCGAATACATTATGACTTTGCTCAACTCCAACTACGAGGAGTGGCATATGCAAAACCCCGAGAAGCCCTATACCGACTTCCCCTTCAATATCAAAAAAATGAGCACCTCGGGCTGTCTGTTCGACTTCAACAAGCTCAATGACGTAAGCAAAAATATTATCTCCCGCATGAGTGCAGAGGAGGTCTACTCACAGGTCACCGCTTGGGCATTGGAATACGATCCCGAATTTGGAAACCTCTTGAACGCCGCCCCCGAATACGCCAAGGAGATCTTCTCTATCGGCAGAGGCGGCAAAAAGCCGAGAAAGGATCTGGCAACCTGGGCTGACGCCAAGCCTTATATGGGCTTCTTCTTTGACGAGCTGTTTGCGGTAGAGGACGCCTACGAGGAACGCTTTGCAAAGGACGATATCAAAAAAGCATTGGAAGCCTTCCTCGCCTCCTATTCTGCCCAAGACGACATGAATGTCTGGTTTGATAAGATCAAGACGATCGCTGATTCTCTTGGCTACGCCTCCGACATGAAGGCGTACAAGGCAGATCCCACCGCCTTTGGCGGCAGTGTGGCAGACGTGAGTATGTTCTTACGTGTAGCCGTCACGGGAAAACTCAATTCCCCCGATATGTACGCCGTAATGCAGGTGTTGGGTGAGGACAGAGTGAGATCCCGCATCAAAGCAATGATCGCATCCCTTTGATACAGTTTTACATTCTTTTGAAAGGCACTGAAAACAATGGCAGAAATTGAAAAGAACTTTATACACGACATCATTGACGAGGATCTCAAAATCTATCCCGATCTGAAGATCCACACCCGCTTTCCGCC
>JAFTMU010000355.1 GCA_017452215.1 Clostridia bacterium | reverse complement strand
GTGTTTATTTTAAGTGTTATCTCTTAAAAGACGCGCAAGCTCTCCAAAATTTTTGAAAAAACAAAAATATTTTAACCAATAAAACCCCTATCTGTCATCCTGAGCGGAGCGAAGCGGAGTCGAAGTTTGCGTAGGCGAGGCTTGCCGAGCGGAGCAAACCAAGGAGCTGCCGCTTGCGGCAGGCGACGCAGGGATCTCGTAACGAATTTTGTTGTCCCTTTGTAGAAAAAGTAACATTTCTCTACAAAAACCACCCCGCCACCGAATACCGCACAGCAGTTAAAAATTACGCTTTCATACCCCACGTTCAAAAGCTTTTGAAAGAGGTGTGGGGAAAACATTTCTCCGCAAAGTTTTCCCCACGAACCCTCGAAACTCAAAATAAAGAAAGGAAAAAAATGCGCTTACATTACGAAATCAAAGGAATGAACTGCGCCGCTTGTGTGTCCCACGTAGAACGAGCGATACGAAGCGTGCTCAGCGAAAAGGACACGGTAACAGTGTCTCTGTTGACCAACTCGGTCTCCATTCTTCTTTCCGAGGACCCCGAGAACCCGGCAGCCTTGACCGAGCGCCTGTCCGCTGCGGTAAAAGCAAACGGATATACCTTGGTCACAGGGGAGGAAAAGAACGAAAAACAGTCCTCCGAGGCGAAAAAAAGGATCACACGACTGATCCTGTCCGCCGTTTTCACCCTCGCCGTTATGTACCTGTCCATGGGAAGCATGATCGGCATCCCCCCACCCCCGTTTCTCAGCGGTGTGGAAAACGGACTTTGGATGGCGCTGGCGCAGCTTGCCTTGACCGTCCCGGTCCTCGTCATCAACCGCCGCTTCTTTACAGGCGGCTTCCGTGCCCTTTTCCACCTTTCCCCGAATATGGACTCCCTGATCGCCGTAGGTGCAGGAGCGTCCGTCCTTTACGGTTTGTTTGCCATCGTCATGATCGGCACGGCAACGGAGCAGACAGTGATCCATTCCTATCTCCACGACCTGTATTTTGAGTCGGCGGCAATGATCCTGACCCTGGTCTCCCTTGGAAAGCTCTTGGAGTCGGGAGCAAAGGACAAGGCATTTGACGCCGTTCGTTCCCTTTCTACCCTCTCCCCAAAATATGCGCTGGTCAAAAGAGACGGCAAGGAGATCTCCGTGCCCACCGAGGAGCTTTTGGTGGGAGACTTGATCCTCGTCCGTGCGGGAGAATTGATTCCTGTGGACGGCGTGGTGGTAGACGGCACGGGAAGCGCAGATGAATCAGCGCTGACGGGCGAAAGCATGCCCGTGGAAAAGGAAAAGGACTCCTCCGTCCGTGCCGCCTGCGTGCTGCTCAGCGGCGCTTTGACGGTCAGAGCGACACAGGTGGGAAAGAATACCTCCCTTTCCCGTATCATCACCCTTTTGGAGGATGCCGCCGCATCCAAGGCGCCCATTGCCCGCATTGCCGATCGGGTCAGCTCGGTGTTCGTCCCCTGCGTTATGGGGATCTCCCTCGTTACCCTTGCCGTGTGGCTGATCGCCACAGGAAACGGCGAGCAGGCACTTCGCTCCGCTATCTCGGTTCTGGTCATCTCCTGCCCCTGCGCTTTGGGTCTTGCCACTCCCACGGCGATCACCGTCGGCGTTGGCAGAGGAGCAAGAATGGGAATTCTGTTCCGCAGTGCCGAGGCGCTGGAAAAGCTCTCCGGTGTCAAGACCGTTCTCTTTGATAAAACGGGACCCTTGACCGAGGGTAAGCCTGCGCTGACCGATGTTTATACCTACGGCGAATCCTATGAGCGTGTCCTGTCCCTTGCCTCCTCCGTGGAGCGCCTCTCCTCCCACCCCCTTGCCCTCTCCGTCACGGTGGGCGCCGAGCGTTTAGGGCTTACAGAGCGCTTTGATGTAGAAAATTTTGCCTCCCTAACAGGGGTCGGCGCCGAGGGCATGGTTGACGGAGTCCTCTGCCGCATCGGAAAGCCCCGTGGGGAGCAATTTGCCATGAATAATCATTGTGCAAAAGATGAACGGATTGAAAACGAGCCTGAAAATAAGGAAACAATTTCCAATATTAACCTCTTTTCTTATCCCTCCGCCGCTTGTGTGCAAAGGAATTTTGAAGGGTTGGAGCAACAGGGAAAGACCGCCGTTTTGGTCACCTTCAATTCTCGTCCCGTAGCGGTGCTTGGCATCGCAGACCGCATCCGAGAGGATACAAAAATAGCCACAGAGGCGCTGAAAAGCGCACACGTGCGTTGTTTTATGCTTACGGGAGATAATGAGCGGACCGCCCAAGCAATCGCAAAGGAAGCGAATTTAGACGGCTTTTCGGCGTCCCTCCTTCCCGAGGATAAGGCAAAAATCGTCAAGGAAGCCTCACAAAAGGAGCCCACCGCCATGGTAGGCGACGGCATCAACGACGCCCCCGCCCTCATCAGCGCCGACGTAGGCATCGCCGTTGGCGCCGGCACGGAAATTGCCATCGATTGCGCCGGCGTCGTCCTGTCAAAAGCCTCGCTTTCCGGGGTTGCCGATGCTTATTTTTTGAGCCGTGCGGCGATTCGTATCATTAAGCAAAATCTGTTTTGGGCGCTGTTTTACAACGCTGTTTGCATTCCCGTTGCGGCGGGTGTGTTCTTCCCCGTGTTCGGCTGGCAGCTCAGCCCCATGCTTGCCTCCGCCGCTATGAGCTTTTCGTCGGTTTGTGTGGTTACGAACGCTCTTCGCTTGCGTTCGATCAATTTAAGAAAAGGAGAAAATGAAGCTATGTTCTTTAAAAAAGAGATCGTCAAGTACACCCTCTCGGTGGAGGGAATGATGTGCCAACGCTGTCAGGCACACGTCAAAAACGCTCTGGAAGGCGTGAAGGGTGTTAAGGCAGTCGAAGTATCCCTGGACGATAAAACGGCTACCGTAGAGGCTGTTTCCACCGTCTCTGTCGCTTCCCTCGTCGCCGCCGTCACCAAGGCAGGCTATGAGGCAAAGGAAAAGTAAGTAAAAAATAAAGAGATGCGGGGGAGAAACTTCTTTCAAGAAGTTTCTCCCCCATGCCCCCTCTTCAAAAACTTTTAATAAGGGAAATATCAAAACTAAATTTATGACTGCATTTCGCTGTTTTGAGCATTAGCTCCCACCATGTAGGGGCGATTCACGAATCGCCTGCTTTAAAAATCTTGTACTCTCTTGAGACAGGCGGTTCGTGAACCGCCCCTACAAGTTTTT
>JAFTMU010000354.1 GCA_017452215.1 Clostridia bacterium | reverse complement strand
GAAAAAGTATTACCTTGGAGAATTGAAATAAAAACGAAGATCCCGCCGCAAATGCATTCTTTTGCGGCGGGATATTCCTATTATTTTGCAGCTCTGTATTCGCAGATCTTTTTGTAGATGTATTCTGCATACAGGCGGTGTCCTGCTTCGTTGGGGTGCACTCCGTCTTTGCCGTAGAGCTTGCGGTGTGCATCGTCCTTGAGGTTCATGGGAACACAGTAGCCGTCGATGGTGGGGAGACCGTATTCTGCCGCCTTTTTGAACAGAACATCACGGTATGCATCCTGAGAAAGCCCCAAGGGATTGTTATCCTCGTCGTGGCAGTGAAGCGGGGCGACTACGTAGATCTCAGCGTTCGGATATTTTTTCTTCAAGCCGTTCAGGATCATGTCCACGGCGCCGTAGAAGGTATCCTCCCCCGTATCGGAGGGATTACCGAGCGGTACGCCACAGCGGAAATCGTTGGTTCCTGCGGCAAGAATGACGAAGTCGGCGTCCTCCATTTCCACGTAACGCAGCACCATCGCCCTGTGGGGAAAGACGTGGGTGTTGGAGCTGATGCAGGTGCCGTTTTCACCGTGATTGAACAATTGGTCGCAGCCGAGCATTTCCTTGAGCAGATCCGAAAAATTGGGGTTTGCGATCGTATTGGGGGAGCTTTGGTGCTCTGCCATGTAGGTTCCTTTGGTGATGGAATCACCGATGGTGACAAGCTTCATTCTGTGTGCTTCCTTTCCTTTTGATTACGACTCCATTATACACGAAAGAATTTGATATTGCAACAACTTGATTGATTTTATTTTTTCCTTTTTTCAAAAAAACCGTTGACAAATTGGATCGATTGGTTTATAATACATTTGAACAACTGTTCAAATGTTTGTAAAAGGAGATATCAATATGAAAAAGACCTATCGGATCGACGTGGATTGCGCAAATTGCGCCAACAAGATGGAGGTAGCGGCACAGAAGACCCCGGGTGTCAAGGGCGCAACGGTGAACTTTATTCTGCTGAAAATGATCGTGGAATTTGAGGAGGGCGCTGACGAGGGGGAAGTGATGAAGCAGGTGCTGAAAAACTGCAAGCGTGCGGAATCGGACTGTGAGATCTATCTTTGACGGAGAAGGTGCAAGATGAATAAAAGGCAAAAAAAGATCCTTCTTCGCATCCTTCTCACGGCGGCTTTGATGCTTCTGTGTTCTCTCTTGCCCGTGAGCGGAGTGTGGAGGCTTGCGCTCTTTTTGATTCCGTATCTTTTGATCGGATATGATATTTTGCGCAAGGCGGGAAAGGGGATTTTGCGTTTGCAGCCCTTTGACGAATGCTTTTTGATGTCCGTTGCCACGTTGGGTGCTTTTCTCCTGGGAGAATACACCGAGGGCGTGGCGGTGATGCTCTTTTATCAAACGGGCGAGCTGTTTCAGAGCGTTGCGGTTGGAAAAAGCCGTCGCAGCATTGGCGCTTTGATGGATATTCGTCCCGATGTTGCCAACGTGGAGAGAGAGGGGGAGGTGCTGACGGTATCTCCAGACGAGGTAGAGGTGGGCAGCGTGATCGTAGTCAAGCCCGGGGAGCGAGTACCGATCGATGGTATCGTTTTGGAGGGCAGCTCCTTCTTGGATACCTTGGCGTTGACGGGAGAGAGTGTGCCCCGTGACGTGACGGCAGGCGATGAGATTTACAGCGGTTGTGTCAATCTTTTTGGTGTACTGCGGATACGGACGGTGAAGGAGTTTGGGGAATCTACGGTTTCCAAAATTCTGGATCTGGTGGAGAACGCCAGCTCGAAAAAATCACGCTCGGAGCGTTTTATTGCAAAATTTGCACGGGTGTACACGCCCGCAGTTTGCATTTCGGCGCTTCTTTTGGCGCTATTGCCGCCACTGCTTCAGCTTTTGGTCTTCCACGTGGACGCCACGTGGGGGGAATGGATCTACCGTGCCTTGACCTTTTTGGTCATCAGCTGTCCCTGCGCCTTGGTGATCAGTATTCCCCTGAGCTTTTTTGCGGGAATTGGCGGAGCGGGGAGCGCCGGGGTGTTGATCAAGGGCTCCAACTATTTGGAAACTCTTGCCCGTGTGGAGCACGTGGCGTTTGACAAAACGGGAACCTTGACAAAGGGGTGCTTTTCGGTAGAGGAGATCTGCGCCGAGGACGGAGACGGGAAGGCGCTTTTGGAGCTTGCCGCTCATGCCGAGGCGTTTTCAAGTCACCCGATCAGCCGCTCGTTGAGGGAGGCGTATGGAAGACCGCTTGTCCTGACACGGGTACAGAATGCCAAGGAGCATACGGGGCATGGTGTGAGCGCCACGGTGGACGGAAAAGAGGTCCTGGTGGGAAACGCAAAGCTGATGCAAAGCACCCACGTTGCATTTCCTGTGATAAAAAAGAGCGGCACGGTTGCTTACGTAGCCGTGGATGGGAGATACTGCGGATATCTCCTGATCGGAGACCGATTGAAGCCCGAGGCGAAGGAGGCGGTGGAGCGTTTGCGGCGCATCGGGATCAAAAGGATCCTGCTTTTGACGGGAGACCGAGCCGAGATCGGGGAAGCGGTTGCCCGTGAGGTGGGAATTGACGAGGTGCGGGGAGATCTTCTTCCCGAGGATAAATTGCGTGCCGTGGAGCAGCTGTTGGAGGAAAAGGCTCCCGGGGCGGTTGCCTTTGTGGGTGACGGCATCAACGATGCGCCCGTATTGGCACGGGCAGATATCGGGATCGCTATGGGAGCGCTTGGCGCCGATGCCGCCATCGAAGCGGCGGACGTGGTATTGATGGACGATCAGCCTATGAAGATCGTCAAAGCCATTGGCATTGCAAAAAAATGTATGCGGATCGTGTATCAGAATATAGGATTTGCTCTTGGGGTCAAGCTTTTGTGTCTTGCCCTGGGGGCGCTTGGATACGCTGACATGTGGCTTGCGGTGTTTGCCGACGTAGGAGTGATGGTGCTTGCGGTCCTCAATGCGATCCGTGCGTTACGTGTGAAAAAATTGTGAGGTGAAAAAATGAAGGAAACGGAAAATGCCTTTTGCAGTGAAAGGGAGACGCATGAGGAGCTTTTGGAGCTGGTGAATCGGCAGATGCCAGAGGAGACGAAGCTCTATGAGCTGGCAGAATTATTCAAGATCTTTGGAGATTCTACCAGAATGCGCATTCTGTTCGTTTTGTTTGAGGCGGAGGTGTGTGTATGCGATCTTTCTGCGGTGCTGCAAATGACGCCCTCGGCAATCTCTCACCAATTGAAGATACTCAAGCAGAGCAAGCTGGTCAAATATCGCAGAGAGGGAAAATCGGTGTTTTACTCTCTGGCGGACGATCACGTTCGTTCCATTATCCGTCAGGGAATGGAGCACGTGGAGGAATAAAAGAATCAGCCCCAAGTGCAAGGCATTTGGGGCTGATTCTCGGGTTGTAGACCAAAAGCGCACCGTTTGTAAGTTTGTACAAACTCTTTTGTACCGCTTTTTCTTTTGACCAAAAAGGCGCAAAATGAAAAAAGGCTTCGCAAGCTCAGCCGCAATTGCAAGCAATTGCAGCTTGGCAAAAAGAAAAGCGCCGAAGAAGGGTTTCGCCCTCTGCGGAGGGCGAGGAGGGTGGGGAATCTTGGGCTTGCCCAAGTTCCCGCTTCCGAAGGAAGCTTTGCAGACCTCCACTGCGCCGCCTTTTGAAAAAGGCGGGCGAAAACTTTCGTTGAACTGACGAAAGTCGATAGTTTTGTCTACAGTCTGAGAAGTAGCCCCCAAATGCAAGGCATTTGGGGGCTGATTCAATGAATTGCGCCGAGGCGCATTTAAGAATGGGGCAGAGGGGTGCGTTATTCTATCGGCTCCAGCTCCAGCAGACCTGCTTCCTCAATGAATGCTTCGAAATATTCCCGATAGCCCTCCTTGCCGAAAATATCGATGAAGATTTGTTCGATTTCTTCTACACTGAGAGCGGAGAGCCACAGATCAAAGGCGAATACTGCGAGAAAGAACAGCACGGCAAGGATGCCCAAGATCAAGCCTGCGATGGCAAGGCCTGAAAACTTCCCATTGTATTTGCGGGAGAGGATTGCAAAAACGATGGCAGCTGCTCCCAGGAGAAAAGCGAAAAAGTAGATGCAACAGCAGCAACAGCAGGAAAGGCAAACGCCGATGATGCCCAGCACCAAGGATAGGATGCCAAAGATCTTGCCGTAGTTGGTTTTTTTCTTTTCGGGGAAAAGAATGGGGTCTTGGGGTTGATAGGGTTGGTTGGTAAAGTCGTTGTTCATCGGTTTTCCTCCTTGGTTTGATATAATCATTTTACCATACGTTTATCTTATTTACAATCTTTTTTCAAAAAAAAGCGGACTTTTTTTCTTGAAATCTTTTCAAATTGGGATTTTTATGGTAAAATAGGCTTGTGATTTTTGTTTTGGGGGTGACGGTGTGACCGAGAAAAAGAGCGGGCGGATCTTTTTGATCTGCCATGGGATCCTGCTTTTGATGCTTGCGTCACTGCCTCTTTGGAAGCTTTTTGTCGGTGCGATGCCTCGGTGGATGTCGGGCTGCCTTTTGCACGATCGCTTCTTTTTATATTGCCCTG
>JAFTMU010000353.1 GCA_017452215.1 Clostridia bacterium | reverse complement strand
TGACGCCGCAATTTTCGTCCATAATTTGACGGTATTTGATCGTACTTGCAAACGAAAAACGCAAATTCCCGGCACAAAAAAGCCTACCATCGGCTTTTTTGCGCCAGGGGCTGTCTCAAATTTGCAATTTGAGACAGCCCCAAAAGCTATACGCCAAGCAGCGCAAAGGTTTTGTAAATATCTCCCGCTCCCATGACGATGACGAGATCTCCCGCTTTGGCGTCCCGCAATATCGCCTGCGCCACGGCGGAAAAGCTGCCACAGTACTCTGCCCGCTCCCCGATCTTTTCGGCGAGCATCTCGGAATCTACACCGTAGATGTTCTGCTCTCTCGCCGCATAAATATCCGCCATGTAGACACGGTCGGCGTTGTGGAACGCCTTGGAAAACTCCTGCAAAAGCCCTGCCGTGCGGCTATACGTATGGGGCTGATATGCGCAAAGGACACGGGTGTATCCCATCTCCCTCGCTCCCGACAGGGTAGCTCTGATCTCGTCGGGGTGGTGGGCGTAATCGTCGTAGACCACCGCTCCCGAGGTAAGGACTCCTTTGCGCTCCATACGGCGCTTGGCTCCCACGAAGCCTTCCAAGGACCTTGCAATGCTCTCGGGGGAAACGCCGCAGAGGAATGCAGCGCTTGCCGCAGCCAGGGCGTTATAAATATTGTGCATACCAAACACCAAAAGGCGAATGCGACAGAGAATCTTCTCTCCCTTACAAAAATCAAACTCAGTGCTGCCGTCACGGTGGGTGATCTCCCGAGCGGTGAAATCGGCGCTTTTCTCCACGCCGAAGGTCACGTGCTTTCCTTCATAGGGGGCAAGAGCCTCCACACTTTCACGGTCGTCGGCGTTATAGAGAACCGTGCCATTCTTGCCTGCCCGACGGGCAAAGCACAAAAAAGAATCACGGATCTGCTCCATATCGTGAAAATAATCCACGTGATCCAAGCCGATATTGAGGATCACCGCCAGGGTGGGGTTGAAATCCAAGAAGGAATCCATATACTCGCACGCCTCAAAGACGAAATGCTCCCGTTTCTTGCCGATGCGGCAAGTGGAATTTTGCAAAACTCCCAGCTCCGCTCCGCAGAGCACCGTGGGGTCAAGGGCATCCAGAAGGATCTGGGCGCACATTGCCGTGCTGGTGCTTTTGCCGTGCATTCCCGCAATGCCGATGCGGTTCTTATAAGCCATCATTAAGTATCCCAGATAATCCGCACGGGAAAACAGCGGCTTTCCCATACGCTTTGCCGCCAGATACTCGGGATTATCCGAGGCAATGGCAACCGTATAGACCACCGCATCGTAGCGGGAGACGTTTGCCTCGTCGTGCCCCACAAATACGGGGATCCCCTCCTGCTTCAAATGCACGGTCTGGGCATTTTCGCCGTGATCCGAGCCGCCCACGATATACCCTGCCCCACGGGTCAGAAGCGCCAGCGCCGACATACTGATGCCGCCGATGCCGATGAAAAAGATGCTCTTGCACCCCTTGAGCGCTTTTCCGATCCGCTCCGCACCCCAATGGGTATTCTCCAAAGCCATAGTGCTCCTCTTTTCTGCCGAGAGGCTGCCCCTCGGCCTTTTTGTACAGTTTATGTTGTTTTTTAACGAGATGTGACGAAGGTAAGGATTTTTAAACGAAAATAAATCCGAATTTCACAAAAATATGCTTTTTCCATTGAATAACGGTCACAAAAACACTGTATAATAACTACATCAGTAAAAATTCATCAGTGAACGGAGGATTACCACCATGCAAATTACCGATATTAAAGTCAGAAAGCTGTTTGACGAAGGACCTATGAAAGCAATCGTATCCGTCACGTTTGACGGTCAGCTTGCCGTTCATGACATCAAGGTCATTTATGCCCGTGAGAAATATTTCATCGTCATGCCCAGCCGAAAAAACCCCGACGACACCTACCGTGATATCGTACATCCCATCAACGCTCAGTTCCGTGGGATGCTGGAATCGGCAGTGATCGATGCTTATGAGAGTGCTCTTGCGCAGGCAGAAGCGGAGAATGCCGCCAACGCAGAGGACGTCGAGATCGCCCAAGGAACGGTTTGAATCTGTTTAAGGCCGCCTTTGGGCGGTCTTTTTTTGCTTTTATACCCGTCCGTGGGAGAAAAGCACGGTGTCTCCCTTTAACAGCAGTGTGCCAAAGAAGCCCTCATACCCGATGCTGCCCGGGTTGAACAGATACATGGGGCGGGAAAGCGTCGCTCCACCGATCACGCTTCCCGAAGGGAGCACCCGCTCGGTAGGGGTGTGGGTGTGTCCGAACAGGACAATATCCGCTCCCAGCGCCGCCGCATGGGCGATCAGGGCGCCCTCGCCAGATTTGACGCCGTACGTGTGTCCATGGGTCAAAAGGAGCGTATGTCCCTCCAAAAACAAGAGCCGCTCGGTATCTGCATCCTCAAAAAAGCCTCCGAAATCGCAGTTGCCTCTGACGGCATACAGGGGAATTGGGGTAAGGGACAGAAACTCCGTATCCCGCAGTCCGTCCCCCAAAAAGCAGATGCCGTCGGGGCGACGTCTTTGCAAAGACAGGGCATCTCCCATCCTCTCCCCTCTGCCATGGGAATCCGAAAAAATCAAAAGCTCCACGGGCGACCTCCTTGCTGTGATATCCACGTTACCATTATATCACAATCAAGCGGCTTTGTCCACCCGCAGAGCGTTTTTTCGTGTTTAAATTTTAATATCTGTTATTGCACCCGAACAACATCATCTTCTTTTTGACCTCTTCCTTGATCAACGCCACCTTGCGGTTGCGGATATCCAGATACGCCTCGCCAAGGCGCAAGCCCTCCTCCATAGCACGGTTACCTGCAAGGCAGAGATCGGTGAAGATGTTCACCTTTGCGATGCCTTGGGAGATAGCGTTTCGGAAATCGTCGTCGGACAGACCCGAGCCGCCATGCAGAACCAACGGAATCTCCAAGGCGTTGCGGATCTCACGCAGGCGGTTCAGATCCAGCTTGGGGCGGCTCTTGTAGGCACCGTGCGCCGTGCCGATGGAAACTGCCAGGGCATCCACGCCCGTTGCCTCGGCGTAATCGACTGCCTCCTCCACCTTGGTGTAAAGATCGGCTACGGCGTTATCGTTGGCATCCGCCTGTCCTACGTGTCCGATCTCACCCTCGACCGTTGCGCCAAAGGCATGGGCGATCTTAACAATCTCTCTCGTATCGGCAATATTCTGTTCATAGTCCCCTAAGGACCCGTCGAACATCAGACTGGAAAAGCCCAACTGCAATGCCTCCATGCATCGCTCAAAGGTAAGTCCATGATCGTAGTGTACCACAACGGGGACGGTGGCACGCTTTGCCGCCGCTATGATGGAGGGGGCGATCAGCTTCAATTCCCCCGCAGGCAAAAGCACCTCGGCGGTGCCCAGGATCACGGGGGCACGCAGCTCCTCCGCCGCCCCGATGACTGCTTCCAGCATATCCGTATCGGTGGTATTGAACAGTCCAACGCCGTAGCCCTTTTCCTTAGCATCCTTCAGTACGTAATTCAAATTTACAAGCATTTTGATCTATCCTTTCTTTTTTATAGCTCTATTCCTTCTTTTTTATAGCTCTATTCTTTCGGTTTTGGAGATCAGCTCCAGGATCGCCGACTTTTCCTTCATGCCGCTCACAGAATCCTCGCAGCACAGGTTACAGGCGGCTGCGCCCGAAGCAAATTCCAGCATTTGGCGGTCGTTGTAGCCACAGTAGATACCGTAGAGGCACCCTGCGCAAAAGGCATCCCCTGCGCCTACGGTGCCCTTGATCCAGCCTTCGTTCAATTTCAAGGACGGTACCACCGTAAACTCTCCCGCTCGGTTCAGGCAAAAGCCTGCCTCGGGGCAGTGCAAAATCACCCTCTCCCGCACGCCCTTGGAGAGAATGAACTGCATGGTTGCCTTGATATTCTCGATCAGCAGTCGTCCGTTTTCATCTCTCGGTGCGATCCCGGAAACGCCGCTGCCCTCGATCTCGTTCATAAATGCGTTATCCACGTAGCGCAAAGCGGGCACCACCTTTTCGGCAAAGCGTCCCTCGCTATCGCTGACCACGTCAAAGGAGGTGGAAATACCCAGATCGGATACCTCCTTTAAAAATCTTGCCATCACCGTTCCGTACTCGCTATCCTCCCGATCAAAGCGATCCAAGAGCAGAATATACCCGACATGGAGCATACGGCAATTGAGACTTTGCATGGAAATATCCTCCGGAGAGAACTCGGCGTTTGCTCCTCTGTGATGGAAGAAGGTACGTTCCCCTGTGGCGATCACGCTGATGACGTCGCTGAAGCTTGTAGATGCCTTTT
>JAFTMU010000352.1 GCA_017452215.1 Clostridia bacterium | reverse complement strand
GATCATCTGAGAAAAGGCGGTGCCGCTCATGGGGCATAAAACGTTACATCGTGTCATCTTCACCTGCGGCGGTACGGCGGGGCACATCAATCCCGCTCTTGCAATCGCCGAGACCATTCGCATGAACGATCCCTCAGCTGTGATCGAGTTCGTGGGGATCAAAAACGGCAAGGAGTGTGACCTTGTTCCAAGAGAAGGATATCGGTTGCATTTCGTTCGCTCCATGGGTATTCGACGCTCGCTCTCGCCTGCCAACGTCAAGGCGCTCTATCTTGCCCTGATGTCTCCCTATTTTAAGGATACCGTTTCCATTTTGAAGGAGTTCAAGCCTGATATCGTCATCGGCACGGGCGGATACGCCTGCTGGCCCATTATGGCGGCGGCTGCGAGAATGAAGATCCCCACCGCCGTGCACGAGTCCAACGCCTTGCCGGGGCTTGCGATCCGTCGGCTGCAAAAAAAGGTGGACCGCATCTGGATCAACTTTGACAAAACCGAGGCGCTTTTGAAAACCAAGACTCCTATCGTCAAGGTTGGAAATCCCTTGCGTCAAGGGTTTGGTGCGCTGACACGGGAGCAGGCAAGACGGGAGCTGGGACTATCCAAAGAGCAAAAGCTGGTGCTTTCCTTTGGCGGCAGTCTCGGTGCCCATGAGGTTAATCGTGCAGTGCTTGCCATGATGCATCAAAGGGCAGGGAAAAACAAGAACGTTTTCTTCGTCCATGCGGCAGGAAAGCAAAATTACGCCTCCGTCAAGGTGGATTTTGACAGCATGGGGCTTGATCAATGCGAAAACTGTCGTTTATTTGATTATATTTACGATATGCCCGTGTATATAGCGGCGGCAGACGTGGTGATCTCCCGAGCGGGCGCTATGACGCTATCGGAATTGGCGCTGATGAAAAAGGCGGCGGTCCTGATCCCGTCTCCCAACGTGGCAGACAATCATCAATACAAAAACGCAAAGACTCTTTCGGATGCCTCGGCGGCTTTTTTGATCGAGGAGCCCGCTCTTCGCACAGGGGCGCTCTCGGATGCGGTATGGAAGCTGTTGAGCGATCCCGAGGCAAAAGGAATCCTGGAGAAAAATATTTCGGCGTTTGCGCAAGCAGATGCAAACCGTTTGATCTGGAACGAGATCAAGGAAATGACCAAATAAAGAAAGGGAAGTAAAGGATCATGAATCATCAAACCACCGTTCGTACGCAAAATGAAAGTATGCTTTCTCCAAAGCGTCCGCCGCATCTTGGAAAAAAGCAGCCCAATCAAAAGCTGATGCGTGCCCTGCGTGCCTCCATGCTGATCGCAGGCGGAATGATCGTTGTTTTGGGACTGTTGCTTCTTGTGCTGCCCATGTTCAAGGTGCAGAACGTCGAGGTGGTGGGAAACGACTATTATACCGTTGAGCAAATTATCGAAGCCTCCGGTATTCAATCGGGAGACGAGCTTTTGGCGCTGGATCTGAACGAATGCATGAGCAAGGTGTTTGCCGGCTGTCCTTACGTGGATAGCTGCGATATCGTTGCTACTCCCTTTGGTGTTAAGATCACCGTTTGGGAGGCGGAGGGCGTGATGCGTACCGAGGCGGCAGGAAAGCAGATCAGCTTTACCAAGGATTTTAAGGTTTTGGAAATAGCAGAAATCGGGGAAACGCACCTTTCCCCGTTTCTCTATGTCAAGCTGCCGCCCATTCAGTCGGCTGCCGTTGGCGCAAGGCTTAGCTTTGGTCAAACGACGGAGATGAGCTACGTAAGTACGCTGCTTGATGCTTTGGAAAAGGCAGAATGGAAGGACGACGTAACTTACGTTGACTTTTCGGAGCGCTTTTCTCTTTCCTTTGTGCTTCGTGAACAATATCGGATAGAGGTGGGAAGCGCACAGAGCCTGGATACAAAGCTCCTTTTGGCAAAGGCGAAGCTGGAAAAGGAGGACGGCGGCGAGGATACGTATGCTGTGGTTGACGTCTCGGAGGAGAAGGGGACGTACAGAGAGATCGATAAGAGTCAGCTTTATTCATAATAAAAACGGATTTGTTTCGTGCACCGTGCGAGCAGATCCGCTTTTTTATAAAAAATGCTTAAAAAATCAAAAAAAACGAAAATAAATGTGAAAAACTCAAAAAATTTTGGAAAACATCTTGAAAAAAATCAAAAAACATAGTATTATATTATATAGATTAGTCTGTTTACTCCCAAAGTGTGGGAAAAAGCATGAAAAAGAAATGAATTGTAAAAGTTCGGGAGGAAGAAACCATGACATTTGAACATGATGATAGCCTGGAATGCGGCGTCAATATTAAGGTTATCGGCGTAGGAGGCGGCGGAAACAATGCCGTCAATCGAATGATCGTAACCAATATCAGAGGTGTGGAGTTTGTCTCCGTCAACACCGACCGTCAGGCGCTGCGGAAGTCCGAGGCTCCAAATCAGCTGGTCATTGGTGAAAAGATTACCAGAGGCTTTGGCGCAGGTGCAAATCCCCAGATCGGCGCCCGTGCGGCTGAGGAATCCATCGACGATATCCGTGCCATTCTGGAAGGCACCGATATGGTCTTTATTACCGCCGGTATGGGCGGCGGAACGGGTACGGGCGCTGCTCCCGTAGTGGCCCGTGCCGCAAGAGAAATGGATATTTTGACCGTTGGTATCGTAACCAAGCCCTTCGCTTTTGAGGGCAAAAAGAGATTCGATCAGGCAGAGGCAGGTATTGCCGCGCGTGCGCAGTACGTGGACGCCTTGCTCGTGAGCCCCAACGAGCGCCTCAAGCAGGTCTCCAATGCAAAGATCTCTTTGTCCAATGCGTTCGGTATTGCCGATGACGTGCTGCGCAGAGGTGTACAAAGCATCTCCGGTCTGATCAACGTTCCCGGATTTATCAACCTGGACTTTGCCGACGTAACCAGCGTTATGGCAAACGCAGGCTACGCTCACATGGGCGTTGGCTCTGCTACGGGTAAGGATAAGGCAGAGCAGGCAGCCAAGGAGGCAATCTCCAGCCCGCTGCTTGAAACCTCCATCAAGGGTGCAAAGGGAATCCTTATCAGCATTTCCGTTTCCCCCGACGTTGGCTTGGAGGACGTGGATCTGGCTTCCACTCTCATTTCCCAAGAGGCAAATCCCGATGCTAACATCATTTGGGGTGTTGCGTTCGACAACGAGCTTGAGGATGAGATGCGCATCACCATCATTGCAACCGGCTTTGAAAAGAAGCCCGAGGATGCAACCCGTAATATCAACACCATCGAAAAGAACAACAATTCTCCCTTCATTAAAAAGGAAGCAGCTCCCAAGGCAGCTCCTGCTCCCGCAGCAGCACCCGTTGAGGAAAAGCCTGCTCCCGCACCTGTAAAAAAGGTTGTGAAGAAACCTGCTCCCAAGAAGGACGAGGATGATTTTGACGATCTGTTCGATATGTTCAAGAAGAAGTAATCCTGATATAAAAAGAGGAGTCGTTCGACTCCTCTTTTTTATATCTTACTCAAATTCAAGGTCCTCAAAAATTCATCCGAAAGAAGTGTTTCGGGAGCGACACCCCGCAGATGCAGTGGCTGTGACGTGTCGCTGATGCGGCGGAATACCATATGCCGCATTAGGGAGAGGAGAGACGGCTCGATCCAATAGGAAAAACGGGTGGTTGGTGCAAGGGGTTGGTACTTTTTCAGCTGTAAATACATATCCAACCCATCGGACGGGTCATGCCAAAGGTCGGCAAACAGATAGTCAAAGCGTTCCTTTGGCATTTTTTCTTCCATATATTGAAAAGCGTCTGCCTGTACGATCCTGATCTTTTCCTTGTGAGGAAATTGGGGAAGGAGATACTTGCGGAACAGCTCGATCACGTCGGGATCCCGCTCTACCACGGTCAGAGAGGTCACCTCTCTCTTTTGCGAAGCGTGGAAGGCAAAATAGCCAAGCCCCAACCCAAGGGTCAGTACCTTGCCGTGGCATTCCTTGATGGGCGCCCTCATGGTCTCTACCTCGTTTGGGGTGACGGTCATCCATTCAATGCCGTTTTCGAGCACTGCGGGAAAGGGGAATTCTTCTGCAAAGTATCCGATCTGCGGGATCTCACGCAGCTCCCGTGACAGGACGGGGTGATTGCAAACAAAAGGCTCGTAGGGGGCGTAGGAATGGATGCAAAGCTCCCATTTTTTGTGTTTGACAGTGGGAAACCGAATGACTTTTACGTAATCGTCGTTTTGGTATGGCAGCGGATCGAGACGGCGCACCCCGGGGATAAAGTATTGCTGCTCCAACAGACGGTGCTCACGGTCATCAGCTGTGTCCAAGCCGCAGGCGGCGGCAAACAGAGTACGGAATGCCTCGTCGGTCGTTACCGAGCAGGAGGAAGCCAGATCCTCCACCATTTCTCGGGTGAGAAAGCGTGGGTGGTAGTTGATGTATTCACTTAATATGCGAACGATCAGATCGTTGTCGTTCATGATCCTTGTCAGCTGTGCGAGCTCCATTTTTTCTCCTACCTTTGGTTTGATGCCTTTATTATACAATTTTTTTGAGCGGAAAGCAATGCTTTTTTTCAAAAAGATGGTTTTTTGGTCAATCGGGCGACGGTGTGAGATCGCATGGAGAACAGACGATGGAAAAGCATTAAAAAAGGGGCGATGAAGATCACCCCAATGCCACGTCCAAAAGCATCATCAAAGCAAAGCCGCTGACGATCCCCATGGTGGCAAAATAAGGACTTGCCTCCTTGTTTTGCTGACATTCGGGAATCAGTTCATGCACGGCAACCAGGATCATTGCCCCCGCCGCAAAGGCAAGCGCATAGGGAAGAATGGCTTCCATATATAATACCGCCCAAGCGCCGATGACACCTGCTACGGGCTCTACCATTCCGGATGCTTGCCCTACAAGAAAGCTTTTGCGTCTGGAATATCCCTCCCGTCTCAGGGGAACCGATACCGCCGCTCCCTCGGGAAAATTTTGCAGGGCAATGCCAATAGCGATGGTAAATGCCCCCATCATTGCCTCCGGGGTAAATCCGCTTTGATGCAGTGCTCCGAATGCAACGCCCACCGCCAAGCCCTCGGGAATATTGTGCAGAGTGATGGAAAGCACAAGAAGAACGATGCGGTTGACCTTTTCGGCGGTATGTGTGGGAGCATTGCACGCCCGACTCCTTGCGTGGGTCACGATCTTATCCGATCCCCACATAAAAATAGCGCCGCATAAAAATCCTGCGGTGGCAACGATGAAGGCGGGGAGGGCGCAGGCTTTCTCCGCTCGCTCAATCGCAGGCTGCAAAAGAGACCAAAAGCTTGCGGCGATCATCACGCCTGCCGCAAATCCCAGCATCAGGTTCATTGCCTTTTGATTGGTCGATTTAAAAAAGAATACCGTAGCGGCGCCCAAGGCGGTCATTGCCCAGGTAAAAAGCGTTGCCAGAAGCGCCAGAACGATGATCATATCCATAAGAATCACCTCTGTTGTTATTTTATGAAAGATCAGTAGCAAAGGTGTATTATATTGTCGAAAAATAAGAAAATCAAACAAAAAACAAAAAGAAAAAATTGGATTAAATTATCAAAATAAACAAAAAATAAAAAATTGGAAAAAAGGGATTGACAAAATTATAATAAGGTATTATAATAGTATCGGTTAGCAAGGGCTAACCAAGAGATGCGTGTGAATCCCTCTCAAGGATCGGAAAGGAAAGCGTCATGAATCTGTTGCAAGCTGAGGAAGGAAAAGAGTATATCATTCAAAGCATCGTCACCGACGATGAGGAGCTGGATGCCTCTTTGTTTTCTTTGGGATGCTACAGCGGTGAGCCCATCACCGTGATTGCACGGAGAAAGGGCGGATGCACCGTTTCCATCAAGGACGGCAGATACAACATCGACAATCAATTGGCAGAGGCAATCTGCGTCGAAAATTAAAAAATAATCGTTTGATTATTTTTTTAGGCATCGGTTAGCGGTGACTAACTCAAAGAGCTTTTTTGACGCCAACAAAAGCGTCGGAGAATAAATTACATCACAGGAGGAACTCCAACCATGAGAATTGCTTTAACAGGCAATCCTAACAGCGGTAAAACAACCATGTACAACGCCTTGACGGGACGAAACGAAAAGGTGGGAAACTGGGCTGGTGTTACCGTTGAAAAGCAAGAGCATCCCATTAAAAGAAGCTACTATGAGGGAAATGAGGTGCTGATCGCAGTTGACCTGCCGGGCGCTTATTCTATGTCTCCTTTCACCTCGGAGGAGAGCATCACAAGCTCCTACGTCAAGCACGAAAATCCCGATGCCATTATCAACATTGTGGATGCTACCAACCTTAGCCGCAGCCTGTTTTTCACCACGCAGCTTTTGGAGCTTGGGATTCCCATGGTGGTTGCCCTGAATAAGGCTGACAT
>JAFTMU010000351.1 GCA_017452215.1 Clostridia bacterium | reverse complement strand
GCTATAATAAGGTAGTATAGGTGAAAAATCACTTTTGGAGGAATCAGAGATGTTCAAAATTTTAGTGGTTGAGGATGATCGGGATCTGAATCGCAGCGTTTGTTCTTTTCTGAATCATAGCGGATACGTAGCAGTGGGCTGCCTCGGTGCCGAGGAGGCATACGACGAAATGTATAAGACCACCTTTGATCTGATCGTGTCAGATATCATGATGCCCGGCATAGACGGCTTCGAGTTTGCCAAGACCGTGCGAACACTGAACACCGATATTCCGATTTTGTTCATGACGGCACGGGATGATTTTGCATCCAAGCAGAGAGGCTTTCGCATCGGCATCGACGATTACATGACCAAGCCCATCGACCTTGACGAGATGTTTTTGCGCATCGGTGCGCTTTTGCGCCGCTCCAAGATCGCATCCAGCCGCCGCCTTGAAATCGGGCACTTTGTCATGGACGCCGACGAGAGAGCGGCGCACTGGAAAGATGAGGAGATCCCCTTGACGGCAAGGGAGTTTGATCTGTTGTATAAGCTTCTTTCGTATCCCAAAAAGACCTTTACACGTACCCAGCTGATGGATGAGTTTTGGGACGTGGACACACAGACCGGCCCCCGCACCGTTGACGTATATATGACCAAGCTTCGTGCCAAGCTCAGCGATTGCGACGCCTTTGAAATACAAACGGTCCACGGCTTGGGCTATAAGGCGGTGATCAAGTGAAAAAAGAGAGAAAATTCAGAAATATCCTCGGTACGGTCAGCAGCTTCTTCATCTTCTTTCTGCTTGCCGCCTTCGTCACCACCTGCTGCATTATGCTGTTTATTTCGGCATTGCAGGATTCCGTCGGCAGAGAATTTACACAAAGCGAGATCACCCTTGCCGCAAAGATTACCATGGTAAACGTAGTGCTGATCAGCATTTTGATGGCTACCATCGACTACCTTCGCCGTAAATTTACGGTGGAACGCCCCGTAAAAAGAATTACCGAGGCTGCCTCAAAAATGATCGAGGGGGATTTCAGCGTTCGCATTGAGCCGATGGCAAAATTCGGTACCGATGATAGCTTCAACGAGATCATCGAGGCGATCAATAAGATGGCATCCGAGCTTGCCAGTGTGGAAACACTGCGCACCGATTTTATCGCCAACGTTTCCCACGAGATGAAAACCCCGCTGGCGGTGATGCAAAACTATGGAACGCTCCTGCAAGCTCCCGATGTCACGGAGGAAAAGAGGATCGAATACGCCAAGGCGATCACCGATGCGTCCCGCAGACTTGCGGATATGATGACGAACATTCTCAAGCTCAATCGCTTGGAGAACCAGCAGATCTACCCCAAGACCGAGACCTACGATCTTGGCGAGCAGCTTTGCGAGGGGCTCTTGCAGTTTGAGAGTGCTTGGGAAGAGAAAAACATCACCATCGATACCGAGATAGAGGACAACGTGCGGGTCTCTGCCGACGGGGAGCTGTTGTCTCTTGTATGGAACAATCTGTTCTCCAACGCCTTCAAATTTACCGAGGACGGGGGAACGGTCACGCTTTCACTCTATACCGAGGGGCAATATGCCGTGGTCAAGGTCAAGGACACGGGATGCGGTATGTCCCCCGAGCTGGGAGCGCATATCTTCGAAAAATTCTATCAGGGCGATACCTCTCACGCAACCCAAGGAAACGGACTCGGTCTTCCGCTTGTCAAGCGAGTGATCGATATCATGCAGGGAGAGATCGGAGTAGAAAGCACGGTCGGTGTCGGAACCACGTTTACGGTAAGGATCAGGAGGGCAGAGCATGGATTGGAAGAAGCTCGGTAAAGCACTGTTATTTCCTCATATCGCCATTATGATCGTACTCCTTCCCGTCGCCACCGTCTTTCTGGTGTATTCGATGGTGCTTTTGGGAACGGAGTCTGTCCCCGCCATCATTTCCTACGTGCTTGCAGCATACACCTTAACGGTGTGGTGCTTCAAGGTGCCGGATATCATTCGTTTTTGGGGGACCTTCAAGCAGGAGAACGTATATGCGATCCGTTGGCAGGAGGATACCCGTCTGCGTGTCAACGTTTCGCTCATGGCTTCGGTGATATGGAATACAGCTTATGCGGTGTTTCAGCTGTGGCTTGGCTTTTATCATCGCACATTCTGGTTTTGCTGGTTTGGCATCTACTATATCTGCCTTACCCTGATGCGCTTCTTTTTGGCAAGACACACGGGGCGCTACAAGCCCGGGGAGAGAATGCGGGACGAATTGCGTAAATACCGTGCCTGCGGTTGGATATTCCTGGTAATGAATCTGTCTCTTACTTTGATCGTATTCTTTATGCTGTATTGGAACAGGACCTTCAGCCATCACATGATCACGGCGATCGCCATGGCGGCGTACACCTTCACGGCATTTACGTTGGCGATCATCAACGTGGTAAAATACCGAAAATATAATAGCCCGGTCTTTTCCGCCTCCAAGGCGATCAGCCTGGCGGCGGCATGCGTCTCCATGCTGACCCTGACCTCTACGCTGCTCACCACCTTCAACGACGGCTCCATGGATGCCTTTTCGCAAAAGCTGATGCTGGGAGGTGTAGGGATCGCCGTTTCGGCAGCAGTGGTCACCATGGCAATCTATATGATCCTGCAAAGTACAAAAAAATTAAGATTATTAAATTCGAAGGATAACGAAAATGAACAACAGTAACGAGAATAACGGTTTTGAGTACACGTATTCCGCACGGGAGCAGGCAGAGCTGAAGCGGATCCGTGAAAAATACGCTCCCCCCACTCAAACAGAGGATAAAATGGAGCGCCTGCGCCGTCTTGACGCCCGAGTCACACAAAAGGCACAGATCACGGCGCTGACGCTGGGGGTCATCGGCGTTTTGATCCTGGGCTTTGGAATGAGCCTTTGCATGACCGAGCTTTCGGCAATGCTCGGAGTTGACCCGCCGTTGTCCATGATCCTTGGCATCGGTATAGGTGTTTTCGGCGGGATCCTTGCAAGCCTTGCCTACCCGGTGTATCATTGGATCTTGCAAAGCGAGAGGAGAAAAATCGCACCGGAGATCCTTCGCCTAACGGATGAATTGATGAAATAACAAAGCAGACTTTCTCGGCAAAGACACGGTCCTTGCCGAGATTTTTTATCAACTCGACACCCACTTACAAAAAACTTGTTGACATTTCAACAAGTTCATGGTATAATATTCCGTGACTTGTTGAAGATTCAACAAGTCGAAAGGAGACGAATATGAACCAACGCTTTGAGACCTTTACGGTTTTGATCTCCAAGATCAGCCGAAATATCCGAAGGATCAAGAACCGGGAAATGGTGGAATACGGGCTTCGCAGTGCCCACGTATCCTGCCTGTATTATCTGTATTCTGCGGAATCGTTAACAGCCACCGACCTGTGTGAGCGCTGTGAGGAGGATAAGGCAACTATTTCCCGAGCCTTGGATTATCTTGAAGAAAATGGGTATATTACCTGTGAGTCCCAAACCGCCAAGCGTTACAAGAGTCCTTTGATGTTGACCGCAAAGGGCAAAGAAGTGGGAGCCAAAATTTACGGCAAGGTAAATTGCGTCCTTGACAAGGTCAGCGTCGAATTGACCGAGGAGGAGCGGATCCGCTTTTATCAAAGCCTTGCCACCGTTAGCGACGCACTGGAACGGGTGACGGATACGGGACTGTATCCCGATTAAAAACGAGAGGTAACCATATGTTCATACTCAAAAAGATCGGATGCCGCCTGTTTCAAGGGGCATTCCGTGCGGTACTGCCCATATTGCCGTACAGAGAACCTGTGATCATTTCCTCCTGCACGGCGCTCGGCGACGTGTTCAAAAAAGAAGGCTCGGAGTCGGCTCTCATCGTTACCGATGCAGGCATTGTCAAAAACGGCTTGACCGCTTCTCTGGAAGCCACATTAAAGGAAAGCAGCGTCAGGTATACGGTTTATGATAAAACACAGCCAAACCCCACCGTGGAAAACGTGGAGGAAGCCCTTGCGCTCTACCAAAAGCATCATTGCGATACGCTGATCGCCATAGGTGGCGGCTCTCCCATGGATTGCGCCAAGGCAGTCGGCGAACGGGTGGTGTACCCCCAAAAAACGCTTCGCAGCATGCGGGGTGTTTTGCGTGTGCTCCGCAAGCTTCCCACACTCATCGCCATTCCCACAACGGCAGGGACGGGGAGCGAGACCACGCTTGCCGCAGTGGTCACCGATCACAGGACACGGTATAAGTATTCGCTGATAAGCTTTCCGCTGATCCCGCATTACGCCGTTCTGGATGCGGCACTGACCGTGACCCTCCCGCCCTTCATGACCGCCACCACGGGCATGGATGCCTTGACCCATGCCACCGAGGCGTATATCGGGCGCTCCACCACAAGGGAAACGAGAGAACTTGCGCTGGAAGCTGCAAGGCTGGTGTTTGAAAACGTGGAACGGGCGTATCGGGATGGCAACGATCATGCCGCAAGAGAGAATATGCTGCACGCCGCATACAAGGCGGGCGTTGCGTTTTCCAAGTCCTACGTGGGCTATATCCACGCCATAGCGCATTCCCTTGGAGGACAGTACAGCATTCCTCACGGACTTGCCAATGCAGTCATTATGCCCTACGTGTTGGAGAGCTACGGCAAGAGCGCTTACAAAAAGCTCCACCGCCTGGGCATCGCTGCTGGCGTATGCTCGGCAAATGATAGCTACGAGGCAGGGGCAAAGAAATTCATTGAAGCGATCAAGGCGCTGAATGCAAAAATGAGCATTCCAGAAACACTCACGGGAATTGAAGGGCAAGATATTCCCGAAATGGCAAAGCACGCAGAAAAGGAAGCAAACCCCTTGTATCCCGTGCCGAAGCTGATGACAAGAAAAGAGCTTGAGATCTTTTATTACAAGGTAGGAGGAATCCAATGAGAACGGTAAAAATTGTTGCAGACACGTCCTGTGATCTGTTTGCATTGAAGCACATCCCGTTTGCGTGTGCGCCTATGAAGATCATCACCGCCGAGAGGGAATTTGTTGACGACGAAGCCCTTGACGTGGGTACAATGGTGGATTATTTATACAAGTATAAGGGAAAATCCAAATCCTCCTGTCCCAATACCGCCGATTGGATCCGGGCGTTTGATGGCGCCGATGATGTTTTCTGCGTCACCATTACCAGCGGTCTGTCGGGGAGCTATAATTCGGCATGTGCCGCAAAGCAGATTTACGAATCAGAAAACTAGGGAAAGAGGGTGTTTGTGATCGACACTCTTTCCGCAGGTCCCGAACTGACGCTGGTGATCGGGAAGCTGGAGGAGTATATCGCAAGCAACACGCCCTACGAGGAGATTTGTAAAAGGATCACCGAGTATCTCAAAACCACGGGGCTGGTGTTTATGCTCAAATCCTTGAAGAACTTTGCCAACAACGGCAGAGTCTCTCCCCTCGTGGCAAAGCTCGTGGGGATTGCAGGCGTTTGCATCGTAGGAAAGGCAAGCGACGTGGGTACCCTCGAGCCGATGCACAAATGCAGAGGGGAGCGCCGCTCTCTGGAAACGATTTTAGCACATCTTGAAAGAGAGGGTCTACG
>JAFTMU010000350.1 GCA_017452215.1 Clostridia bacterium | reverse complement strand
TGCAACCCAGACCATGGTTGCAAAGATCGATGACGACACCTAACAGGTACAGGTAGTTTCTTGGTACGGCACCGAGAACTCCTACCCCCGCCAGATGGTTCGCACCATTAAGTACTTTGCAGAGCTGCAATAATTAAAATAATGAAAAGGGGCTGTCTCAAATTGCAAATTTGAGACAGCCCCTTGCGCAAAAAAGCCGATGGTAGGCTTTTTTGTGCTGGGAATTTGCGTTTTTCGTTTGCAAGAACGATCAAATACGGTCAAATTACGGACGAAAATTGCGGCGTCAAGCCGCAAAGCAAAATCCAGGGGGGGGTCGACCAAATGCGAAACGCATTTGAGACACCCCCTCTTTTATCTTTTTTACCCACAATAACGTAAGGGGCGATGCTTAGTATCGCCCCAAATTTGTTATTTGCGTGATATTTGCAGATCAATAGCCGTAGTAGTCGTCGGGTGCGGATTGTGCAAACATCATCTGACCCAGCATGCTGTTGCCGATGGACTCGCCAAGAGCCTCCCACTCTGCCTTGGACATCTTGGAAAGATCCTTTGCATTGGCGGGAACGGTGGGCATGGTTGCGTTCTTCTTGAAAGCAACGGTGAGATTGAAGTTCACGGTCACGTCCTCGGCGGTCACGGAGGTGAATTCGATAGCGGCGTTGTCTTTATTGGCAGTAACCGTGCCCTTGAGAGTCATGGATGCGGTCTCATCGATGTCTGCATTGTAGGCGTCCAAGGTCAGAGCGAGCGCACCGCTGGACTTGGTGTAAGCATACTTGATTTTGAAGGGAGTGATCTTCTCTCCGCCCTGGGTGAGGTCAAGAGCAAGAGTATAGGTGGTGGTGCTGTCCTTGACCGCCTTGTTCACGGAGAACTTGATGTCAAAGCTTTCCTCGTCTGCCGAAGCCTTTGCCTCTACGGTGATAGCGGAATCGGTTGCCTTAAAGGAGAGGGACATATTGACAGACTCCCCGCCTTCCTTGGGTGCTATGGTTCCGGAAAGATCAAAAGCGGTCAGCGTGCCCTTTGCCGCATTGATGGAGAACTTTGCGGTCAAGTTGATGGTCATAGCGTTCATCTGATTGATCATGAAATCGTGGGACTCCTCGTAGCTGGGCATATCGCCAACGTATCCCTCAAAAGCACCCAGAGTAGCATAGAGCGCCATTATCTTGTCGTAGACTTCGGCTGCCTGCTCGGAATCGGCAAGCTTCTCGTAGTATGCCTCCAGGGTCTGGTTGTTGATGGTCAGGGTGATCACGATGGAGCCGTTTTCTTCCTTCGTCTCGGTCTTGATCAGCGCTTTGAGAACATCGTTGCCCTCTGCCTCGGCCTCGTAGGTGTCGGGGGCTGTAAACAGAAGATCGTAAAACGCCTTTATTTCCTTGAGAGTGTCAACGGTCTCCTGTGCCATAGCGTCGTCAAGACCTGCCATATCCTTGATGGGGCTTTGCTTAAAGCCGTTGATAAAACTTTCAAGATTCAGCTTGTATGTACCGTTGATACCCAGCATTTCCTCGTTTTCGCTTTGCAGAGCAATGCCGTCCTTATCGATAAAGAGGCGGAGCGCCAGATCGTCCAGGGCAGCATCCTTTTCCATCTCGATCTTGGTGTCGGCAACGTACTTTTTAGCGGTAGAGTTTGCGTAGATCGTTTCGGTGATCTTGGAGATGCCGGAGCCCTCCAGAACGGTCTTGCCGGAGAAGGAGATGCTTACGGAGCCACCCTTCATTGCCTCGCTGGCAACGGCATCAACACCGGTCTCGTCAGTAAAGAACTCGTTGCCCGTGTTGAGCAGTGCTTGATTTAAAACCGTGTTGGGCTTGCTGACAGCGTCCTCCAACTTGATGCCGGCGCCTTGCTCACCGCCGCCCTCGCCCGCAGGAGAAGAGCAGGAGGTCAGACCGAGCGTGAGAAGCATGGTCAAAGCCAACAGTAACGATAAGATCTTTTTCATGTCATTTTACCTCGCTTTTTTAGTTTAGGATATCAGATCCTGTTTTTATTGTAGCACAAACGGGCGGTTTTGTCAATCCTTTCCCCGTTTTTTATGTTCGACGAATTTTGCACCCATGTCAATGGGATAGCAGATCGTAAAGCTCTTCCACGGTCATTCCGCAAATAAATTGCGAGACGGGGAAGGAGGAGAGGGTGTTGGCAAGAGCGGAGAGGGGTTGATTACAAAGGAGAGTTTCCAATTCCTCAATGGGACGGTTTCCAAAGAAATCGCCCTGTATCCTTGCAGTCCTGACCGTCTCTCCCTGCATTTGCAAGGAGATCTCCACCGTGCCAAAGTCGTATCGCCGCTTTTGAACCACGGTGTATTCCGTCAGGTAGTCCTTTTGGGGAAAGAGCCATTCCGCCGAGGCGTTCCGTTGGCAGAGGCACTCGATCTCTGCATTCTCGGGCACGGCAAGCGGCGTTGCACCGTATTCCTCTACCACGCAATCGGCGATCCGCTCTGCAAGCTCCCACGCCGAGGAGATCTCGGGCAGAAAGGGCTTGAGATTGGTGACTCCCGAGCGTGCCGAAGCAACGGCACGGGGACGGATCTTGTCCTTGTCGGTGCGAAGGATGCGGCGCAGGACGCCAAGATCACTGTCAAAGAGAAGCGTTCCGTGGTGTAGGGTCCTTCCATTTGCCGTGTATTGAGCGTTTCCCGAGACCTTTTTTTGGTCAAGAAGCAGATCGTTCCGCCCCGAAAGGGTGAGAGAAACCCCCATTTTTTCCATAGCCTTTATTACGGGAGCGCAAAAATGAGCAAAATCAAGACCGCCGCTCTCCCGTGCCCCCGAGATAAAGGTGTAGTTGAGATTTCCGAGATCGTGATAGACAGCGCCGCCTCCCGTGATCCGTCGGGCAATGCGGATGTTCTGCTCTTTGGCAAGAGGAAGATCGATCTCCGCATAGGCATTTTGATTTTTTCCGATCACCACGGTGGGGGCATTCTGCCACAGGAGAAAGAGATCCTCCTCCACGTGGCGAAAGAGAAATTCCTCGATTGCCAGGTTGAGATGCGGATCTGTTGTTGTAAGCATCAAAATCCTCATAGAACCTCCATAAAAGTGAACAGCAAGGGGCTGTCTCACGAGCGTGAGACAGCCCCTGTCTGCAATCAGATATTACAGACCCTTCTTTGCCCGTTCGATCTTTTCGATATCGGTAAAGTTGTTGGTGGGAACGTAGCCCGGGATGGGCATGATCTTTTCGTGGAGCGCATCAATGATCCAATCAGCTTGCGGGAAGAAGCTCTTTTCCAGCTCGAATGCAGGAGTGATCCAGTTGCGGGAGCCGACGACCACTGCGGGACCGTCCAGATAATCGAAGCAAAGCTCGGTGATGTTGGACGCCATGTCTCTCATCACGGAGTTTCTCTCGCACGCATCGCCAACTAAGAGGATCTTACCGGTCTTCTTGACCGACTCGATGACCTTCTCATAGTTGAAGGGAACGATGGAGCGGGTGTCGATGACCTCAGCGGAGATGCCGTACTTCTCCTCCAGGATCTTAGCGGCCTCCAAGGCTCTGTAAAGCACTGCACCAACGGTGAGAATGGTAACGTCCTTACCCTCACGCTTGATGTCGGGCTCGCCGAAGGGAATTTCGTAGTAGCCTTCCGGTACGCCTTCCTTGTGGAACTGCTCGCCAATGTCGTAAATTCTCTGGCTTTCAAAGAAGATAACAGGGTCGGTTCCTGCCAATGCGGAGTTCATCAAGCCCTTTGCATCGTAAGGAGTGGAGGGGAATACCACCTTCAGACCGGGAATGTGAGCGCAGAGCGCCGTCCAATCCTGGGAGTGCTGAGCGCCGTACTTGGAGCCCACGGAAACACGGAGCACCACGGGCATCTTGAGAATGCCTGCGCTCATGGATTGCCACTTGGAGAGCTGGTTGAAGATCTCGTCGCCTGCGCAGCCGATGAAGTCGGCGTACATCAATTCCACGATAGCACGGCCGCCTGCCATTGCGTAGCCTACGGAGGAGCCCACGATTGCAGATTCTGCAATGGGGGAGTTGAACAGACGGTGATAAGGAATGACCTCGGTCAGACCTCTGTAAACTGCGAATGCGCCGCCCCAATCACGGTTGTCCTCACCGTAAGCGATAAGGGTGGGATCGGTGTAGTAGCGGTGAATGATCGCCTCGAAGATACCGTCACGAAGTCCGAATACCTTGTTCTTGGAAACAGGCTTGCCGTTCTCGTCGTAAGCGTAGCGGATCTTGGTCTTGAGTGCCTTGACTCTGGGGGATTCCTCCATAGCGGCAAGCACGTCGGGATCACGGTCCTCCATCTTCTCCACCTTCTGGTTGGAGAACATGATGTCGGCGATCAGGTTGGGATTCTTGACCATATCCATGCGAGGAGATACCTCGTCGTCAATGGCAAGCTTCATGATCTTGGTGATACGAGCGGTAATGCTCTCACGGATCTTAGCGCAATCGTCAGCGGTTGCGATCTTGCCGGAGATCATTCTGTTCTCGAATGCAACGAGAACGTCCTCGTTCTTCCAAGCCTCGATCTCCTCGGGAGTACGGTAGGTGGAAGCGTCGGAGGGAGAGTGACCGGAGATACGGTAGGTGACGATGTCCAGCATAGCGGGACCCTCGCCCTTCAAGAGTGCCTCTTTCTTGCGGCGGTAAGCGTCGATGACAGCCAAGGGATTGTAGCCGTCCACACGCTCTGCCAGCATCTGGTTGGGGGTAACGCCTGCGCCGATTCTTGCAGGGAACTCATAGCCCATGGTCTCGCCGTAGGTCTGACCGCCCATACCGTAGAAGTTGTTGAATACGTTGAACAGGATCGGAATACCGCCGCCCAGCTCGGGATCCCAGAGCTTCTTGATCTGGTCCATGGAAGCCATGTTGAATGCCTCCCAAACGGGACCTCTTGCCAGTGCGCCGTCACCACAGTTGGCAACTACGATGCCCTTTTTGCGGTTGACTCTCTTGTACAGGGCTGCACCGAAGGCGATGGTAGCGGAGCCACCGACGATAGCGTTGTTGGGGAAGATACCGAAGGGACGGAAGAATGCGTGCATGGATCCGCCCAGACCACGGTTAAAGCCGGTGGTTCTTGCAAAGATCTCGGCAAGAGCGCCGTAGAGGAGGAAGTCGATAGCAAGGTCCTTGATGTCGCCCTTGTTTTCCTCTTTGCCCTCAACGACCTTCAGGATCTCGCCGCCGAAGAACTCCTTCATAATGTCGTAAAGCTCTTTCTCGTCCAGCTTGTAAATAGCGGAAAGACCCTTTGCGAGGATCTCGCCGTGGCTGCGGTGAGAGCCGAAGATGTAGTCGTCAATGTCCAATACGTAAGCCTGACCGACAGCAGATGCCTCCTGACCGATGGAAAGGTGAGCGGGGCCGGGGTTGTTGTACTCCACGCCGTTGTAGTTGCTCTTGGTCTTTACGTCGTTGAGCATGGTCTCAAACTCACGGATGATGGCCATGTCACGGTAGATGCGGAGGAAGTCCTCCTTGGTGTAGAGCTTCTTTTCCTCTGCGATGGTAGCCGCATAGGTGTTTACGGGAATGTCCTCAAAATGAATGACGCCCGATTTTCTGACCGCTTTGGGGTCGATAAATTGACTCTTTGGCATTTTCTAAATCTCCTTTATGTAATACGGTTTGATAGATCAGAGAAACATTCCCTCACGAATGACCTCGCAAACGGTGGGGTGGGGGAATACCAGCTTTTGCACGTCGGCAACACGCATTTCGGTTTCCACCATCATGGCAGCGCCGTAGATGATCTCCGAAGCGTAGGAGCCGATCATGTGAAGACCGATGATATTGTGATGCTTGTTGTCGGTAATGATCTTGACCACGCCGTTTCCGTGCTCGTTCTCGGCAACGTATCTGCCGCTGTATTTCAGCGTCACGGTCTGTACCGATGCGTCAAGCCCCTTTTCCTTTACGGATTCCGTGGTCTCACCCACCGAGGCAACCTCGGGATTGGTGTAGATCACGGCGGGAATGGAGTTGTAATTGATGCGATCCTTCTTGCCAAGGATGTTGTTAATGCAGACCTCACCCTCACGGTATGCGGTATGCGCCAGCATGGATTTGCCGTTGACGTCGCCTGCTGCCCAAACACCGGGCACGTTGGTCTTGCCATACTCGTTAGTAACGATGGCGCCTCTTTCCAGCTTCAGGCCGATGTTTTCACAGCCGATGCCCTGGGTTCTGGGACGGCGTCCGATGGAGACCAGAGCGTAATCGGCGGGAAGTGTGACGGTCTTGCCGTCCTTTTCATAGGTCACAGCCTTGTCCTTGATGGAGGTCACCTTTGCTTGCAGAATGAACTCCACGCCACGTGCGGCGTATTCCTTTTGCAGCATGTTGGCGATCTCACGGTCGGTAGCGCCTGCGATGTGGTCCATCATCTCCACCACGTAGACCTTGGAGCCCACGGAGTTGAAGTAGGATGCCATTTCCAGACCGATGACACCGCCGCCCACGATCACAATGGTCTTGGGAAGCTCCTTCAGGTCAAGCACCTCACGGTTGGTCAGGGCAAAGCCGTTCTTGAGGGAATCGGCGAGTCCGTCAATGGGAGGAAGAGCGGGGGAGGAGCCGGTGCAGATCATGAGCTGCTTGCCGGTGTACTCCTTGCCGTCAGCGCTGACAACAAAGCCGTCGGCGCTTCTTCCCTGAATGCAGGCGGTAGCCTTGACTACCTCAGCTCCTGCCTTCTTCATTTTTGCGCCAATGCCGGAAACCAGCTGCTTGACGACCTTATTCTTTCTTTCCACCACAAAGCCGTGGTCGATGGCGGCAGAGCCGAAGCTCACGCCGTAATCGGCGCCGTGCTTGGAGTAGTCATAGATCTTTGCGGAGTAGAGCAGGGTCTTGGTGGGAATGCAGCCCTCGTTGAGGCAAACACCGCCAAGTGCTCTTTCTTCGATAACAAGGGTTTTCAGCCCTGCGTGAGCGGCTCTTTCAGCGGCGTTGTAGCCTGCGGGGCCGCCGCCCAGAATGATCAGATCGTACATTCTCTTATCCTCCGATCATTTGGTCAGGAGCAGATCGAAGTTCTCCAATGCGAAGCAAAGCTCCTTGAGGAACTTTGCGGCGGGAGCGCCGTCGAGAGCTCTGTGGTCGAAGGTGAGGGAGAGTCCCATTGCGGGGTAAGTAACGTCCTCGCCGTTCACCTCTTTGATTCTCTTGGTGATGCAGTCCACACCGAGAATACCGGTCTGGGGAGGATTGATCACAGGGGTGAAGCTCTCAATACCGAGGGAACCGAGATTGGTCACGGTAAAGGAAGCGCCCTTGAGGAGATCGGGATTGATGGTACCGCTCTGTGCCTGGGTGATGACCGCCTTGGCAGCCTTGGAGAGCTCGTTGAGAGAGAGCTTCTCGGCAGCGAACACCGTGGGAACCATCAGGCCTCTGTCGGTGTCTACGGCGATACCCAGGTTGACGTTGTTGAAGTATCTCATGATATCATCGAGATAGTGGGCGTTGAGATCCTTGTGATTGAGGATCACACGGGAGACCGCAAAGAGCACCATATCGTTGAGGGTGATGTTTGCAAGTCCCATCTTTTCAGCGCCTGCCTTGAGAGACGCACGGATAGAGAGAAGCTTGGTAGCGTCAAAGGAGGAGTTGAGGGTAAGCTGCGCCATATTGGAAAGAGAAGCATGCATGGATTTTGCAATGACCTTTCTGATGTTGGGGAGCTTCACGTCCTCGTATGCGGCGACGGGTGCGGGAGCGGCTGCTGCCTCGGGAGCG
>JAFTMU010000349.1 GCA_017452215.1 Clostridia bacterium | reverse complement strand
GCCCTGCCCGTCTTTCTTAAAAAGCATCCGATCCCCGTGCACGCTCCCGCCGCAAGTGCGCAAAAAATGGCAAAGGATCCCGCCATAGCGCCACATTTGATCCCGCACCCGCCCATTTGGAGTGAGGAGATCCTTGGGCTGCGTGTCACCTCCTTCCCCACTCCCCACGATACCGCCGCTTCTGTAGGCTACCGCATCGAGGTCCCCAACGGGGAGACCCCTTTTTGCATGGGCTACGCCACCGATATCGGATATGTTACCGAGAGGATCGAGCAAGCACTCACAGGGTGTGACGCAGTGGTTTTGGAGAGCAATCACGACGTCGAAATGCTCACCCACGGCCCCTACCCTGCCCATTTGAAGCAGCGTATTCTTTCCCGCCGTGGGCACCTTTCCAACCCCGAATGCGCTCTTTTAGCGGCAAGGCTTTGCGCTGCGGGCACCAAAAGCCTGATGTTAGCGCATCTGAGCCGAGAAAACAACACCGCCGAAACGGCGTATGACGAATCCTTTTGTGCCATCGCAGACCCCCGAGTACGCCTGTGTGTGGCGGACCCGGATTCCACCACCGAGCTTTCCCTTTGAATCATTTCGCTTCACGGAGGCAATCATGATACAAGTCACACTCATCACCATAGGTACGCTCAAGGAGGCGTATTGGCGGGATGCCGTCGCAGAATACGAAAAGCGTCTTTCCTCCTTCTGCAAGCCAGAGATCCTGCAGCTCAAGGAGTACAAGCTCCCCGAAAACCCATCGGAGAGTCAGATCCAAGCGGCTCTTGCAGAGGAGGCAAAGCGCATCCTTGCGGCAATCCCCCCTCGCTCCTATAAGATCGCACTGTGCGTGGAGGGGGAGCAATTCTCCTCCGAGGCATTGGCAAAGAAGCTGGAGAGCACCTTTTCTCAAAACGGTAGCCTGTGCTTGATCATCGGCTCCTCCTACGGGCTTTCCCCCGAGGTCAAAAGGGCGTGCGATCTTCGCCTTTCCGTATCCAAATTGACCTTTCCTCACCAAATGATGCGTGTTCTGCTCTTGGAGGCGATCTACCGCTGCTTCGGGATTCTCAAGGGCACAAAATATCACAAATGACACAAAGGAGAAGCCTATGACGACTCATCTTTTCAAGCAAGCTCCATCCTGTGAAGCAAGACTGCCGGGCATGGAATCCTTGACCGAGCTCTACAAGATCGGCAGCGGTCCCTCCAGCTCTCACACCATCGGTCCCGAAAGAGCCTGCCTCCTGTTTCGGGAGCGTTATCCCACCGCCGATTCCTTCGAGGCGATCCTGTACGGCTCTCTTGCCAAAACGGGAAAGGGTCACGGCACCGATTCCATCATTCAAAAGACCCTTGCCCCCGCAAAGACCACCATCGTTTTTGACCCCAACGACGATAATATCCCCCACCCCAATACCATGGATCTGTTCGCCTTCCGAGGAGATCGTGAGCTGGGACACCTGCGCTTTATGAGCGTGGGCGGCGGCAGAATACAGATCGACGGCGAGGAATACACCTCTCCCTCTCTTTGCTACTCCCTCAAAACCTTCAACGAGATCCGTGCTTATTGCGTGAAAAAAGGCATTCGCCTGTGGCAATTCGCCGAGGAGAACGAAAAAGACGGCTTTTGGGAGTACATGTCCGTTATTTGGGAGGCAATGAAGACCTCGATCCAAAAGGGACTTTCTGACGAGGGCGTGCTCCCCGGAGGGCTCAACGTACAAAAAAAGGCAAATTTCCTCTACCACCGCCGCAATCTGGGCGAGAGCAGTGAAACACGGGAGAACCGCCTGGTATGCTCCTATGCCTTTGCCGTCAGTGAGCAAAACGCTTCGGGAGAAAAGATCGTCACCGCCCCCACCTGCGGCGCCTCGGGCGTAGTCCCCGCCGTGCTCTATTACGAGCAACGGAAAAACGGATTTGAGGACGAGGAGATCCTCCGTGCCTTGGCAACGGGGGGCATCATTGGTAATATCATCAAAACAGGCGCCTCCATTTCGGGAGCGGAATGCGGGTGTCAAGCCGAGATCGGTACCGCCTGCTGTATGGCAGCCGCCGCCTTGGGAGAATTGTATTCCCTGTCCCTGGATAAGATCGAATACGCCGCCGAGATCGCCATGGAGCACCACCTGGGGCTCACCTGCGACCCCATCTGCGGTCTGGTGCAGATCCCCTGCATCGAGCGCAACGCCGTCGCCGCAATGCGTGCCATCAACGCCGTCACCCTCTCGGATTTCCTCTCCGAGACCCGCAGGATCTCCTTCGACGACGTGGTCCGTGCAATGAAGGAAACCGGCAGAGATATGTCCACCCTTTACAAGGAGACCTCCGAGGGAGGACTTGCCGCTCTTTGACTACAAAAAGCGCCACCTTTTTCTTCTTTTACAAAAAATTATCAAAACCTCTTGCAACCAAGAGGTTTTTTGTGATATAATATAATTTGCATAGAATTTTTAGTGATAGAATACGCCAAGAGGCGTTGGAGGTACCCTTTGATAGTTGCATTAGAAGAAGCAAAATATAAGCTTTGCGGTTTGCGCGAGCAGCTCAAGGAGCTG
>JAFTMU010000045.1 GCA_017452215.1 Clostridia bacterium | reverse complement strand
TTAATTTTTGAGATCTTTCGTTTAACTGATCCATTTCCGCACGGATCTCATGCGGGGGACGGGGAGGGATAGCATCCTTGTCAGCCTTGTATGCCTTGACAGCATGGATGGTAAAGAAGATGCCGGGAAGACAAGACGCACCCATGATGAGAAGCATACCCAAGGCAATGAGTGACATTTCCAAGGTGGGATTTTCCAACTCCTCGGGAGTCATGGTAGTGAAGCCGTTGGCTGCTCCCAGGAGTCCGACAAAGGCAATACCAACGTAGACGAACCACCAAGTAGCAATGGTGAACAAAATGCGGTCACTGTTTTTTTGTTTGTAAAACCACTTTAACATATCTATTCTTCCTCCAAAGAGATCGTTTCGTTTGAATCATTGTGACACGAAGATATACGTTTGTCAATAGCAAAAAAACGGAGGGAAAATTTGAACCTTATTCTGCGACTATGTCGCAGAGCAAGATGGAGCCAAGCTTGACGGTCACCAACAAAAAGAGGCCACCTTGTGGTTGCCTCTTTTTGTTGGTGGAGCATTCGGACTTAAATCCGAACCACACCATCGTGGTATGAGGTTTGGCATAGAACTGCACGCCCCCGATATCTGGGGGCGGCAACTTGCCGCTGGTGGACCATCAAGGACTCGAACCTTGGACCGACCGGTTATGAGCCGGTGGCTCTAACCAACTGAGCTAATGGTCCGTTGGTATACTCCATTATTATAGACGAAAAGGAAAGAAAAGTCAATAGCTTTTTCTTTTTTTCTTACTTTTTTTCCTCTCGCCGTCTTTCTCTTGGTTTCGACACCCTGGGTGTGCTATGATAAAAGCGACCAAAGCAAAGGAGATTCAAAAGTAATGAAAAAATCAATTATCACAGCACTCGCACTCTCCCTTTTTCTCACCTCCTGTGGGGCGAACGCTACTGCCGAACAGGAGGACGACACAACGACCTCACAAAAAATCGAGCAGCAGATCCCAAGCGACATGCAGATCGCCGTGGATGCGGCAGATCAGCGGGCGGCATACTACCAACAGCTTGTGACCGAGCTGCAAAAAGAGATCCTTGCCATGAAGACAGAGCTATACGAGACCACCGTTCTTTACGAGAACCGCATCAAGGAGCTGGAGGCTGCGCTGAATCCGGAGGAGGAAAGCCCGTTTCAATATACGGTGGAAAACGGAAAGGCTACCTTGACAGCTTACGTTGGAAAAGAGCAACAGGTAGAGATCCCCGAGACGTTGGGGGGTGCTCCCGTATGTGCCATTGGTGACAAAGCCTTTGAAAACAATGCCGAGGTGACCACCGTGATCCTTCCCGAGGGAGTGACCACGATTGGCTGGTTTGCTTTTTCGGGGTGTGTGGGGCTAAGAGAGATCACCTTACCGCAAAGTCTTGCCACTGTCAGCTATGGCGCATTTCAAAACTGTGACACCTCCTTGATCGTGCATTGTGTCCATGGCTCTTACGCCGAGCAATATGCCCAAAGCTACGGATTTACCGTAAAGAATTAAAGCGAAGAACCGTACTCCGAAACAGAGTACGGTTCTTAATTATTTACAAGTTTTCCGCTTCCTCGATCCAAAGAGCTGCGGAGGCGTCGGAGGGCATTTTCCAATCTCCTCTGGGGGAGAGACCGACAGAGCCGACCTTTGGACCGTCGGGCAGGCAGGAGCGTTTGAACTGCTGGGAGAAGAAGCGGCGAACAAAGGTATTGAGCCATTTCTTCAAGGTTGCCTCATCGTACGTGTTCCCAAGGGCGACTTGCGCCAAGCGATAGAGCTTTTCGGGAGAAAAGCCAAAGCGCAGGGTATAGTACAAATAAAAATCGTGGATCTCATAAGGACCGACCAGATCCTCGGTCTTTTGAGCGATGCTTCCGTCCTTTGTGGCGGGGAGCAGCTCGGGGGAGACGGGGGTGTCCAGAATATCCCGCAGTGCAGCAGCGGCCTTTTTGTGTCCTTGATTCTCCTCAGCGGTTGCGCAATAAGCCACCACGTGTCGGATCAAGGTTTTGGGAATATCGGCGTTAACGCCGTACATGGACATATGGTCTCCGTTATAGGTTGCCCAGCCCAGTGCCAGCTCGGAGAGGTCTCCCGTGCCGATGACCATACCGCCGCACTCGTTGGCGATATCCATCAGCACCTGGGTACGCTCTCTTGCCTGGGCGTTTTCGTAGGTGACGTTATGGCTTTCGGGATCGTGTCCGATATCCTTGAAGTGAACGTTGACTGCCTCGAAGATATCCACGCAACGGAAATCCACGCCAAGCTCCTCGCAAAGGACGGTGGCGTTGTTTTTTGTTCTCTTGGTGGTGCCAAAGCAGGGCATGGTTACGGCAATGATGTCTGTGCGAGGACGTGCAAGCAGATCCATGGCACGCACCATGGTCAAAAGTGCCAGGGTGGAATCCAAGCCGCCGGAGATGCCAACCACGATCTTTTTTGCATATGCCCGTTGGATTCTCGTTTTTAATCCGTGGGCGGCGATGGAAAGGATCTGCTCGCACCGATCTTTGAGCGCCGCAGGATCGACAGGAACAAACGGATTGGGATTGACCGCACGGGTCAGAGCTACCTCTGTGATGGGAAGCGAGAAGGGAATGAGGCGATACTCGCCTGCCATGGAGGCTTTATAGGTGTTATTGCGGCGGCGCTCATAAGAGAGGCGCTCTACGTCGATCTCGGTGATCAGGAGAGAACCGTTTTCTGCAAACGGCTTTTGCTCTGCAAGGAGAGTGCCGCATTCGGCAATGAGATTGTGACCGCCAAAGACCGTATCGGTAGTGGATTCGCCGTCGCCTGCCGAGGCTACCATATATGCGGAAAGAGTGCGCAGAGATTGGGCAGTGACTGCCTGACGTCTCTTTTCTGCTGCCCCTACGATTTCGGGGGTGGCGCAGAGGTTACAGATGAGAGTTGCACCTGCCGTTGCGTGATAAGAGGAGGGGGGACAAGGCAGGGTAAGATCTTCGCCGATCTCTACTGCGATTTTCAGCGAGGGCAGCGTGGTGTAGGAGAGGAGCAGGTCGGTGCCGAAGGGAACCGGAGTGCCGTTGAAGTCGATTTCGTCTGGGGACGAGTCCTCGGCAGAAGCAAAATAACGCCCCTCCGAGAAAGCGCCGTAATTGGGCAGCGCCGTTTTTGGAATCACGGCAAGCAGCTCACCTGCAAAGCAAATTGCGGCGGCGTTATATAGCTTGTCATCCTTTTCCCAGGGTAATCCCAGGACTGTGAGTATCTTTTTCTCCTTTGTGGCAGACAAAAAGGCAACGAGTGCCGTCTTGACACCGTGGAGCAGCTTTTGTGAGAAAAGCAGGTCACCTGCCGTGTAGCCGCAGAGAGAAAGCTCGGGGAACACCAAGACCTGCACTCCTGCATCATCAGCTTGGGAAGTCAGGCGAATGAGCTGGGTTACGTTGTGCGACGGATCTGCCACCTTGATCGTTGGCGTGGCAACGGCAACCTTTACAAAACCGTGTTTCATGTTCTTTTTCCTTTCAAAAAGGATTTTTACCCTTTGGTAAGAGTTTGCTCTTTTTTTCAAATTATACCATCATTTGGAGGCGATTGTCAATAGGAAGTGAAAAAATACCCGGTATACGCTGTTCAAAAATATTTTTCGTTTTTCTCTTGACTTTTTACATATTAGGCGAAGCCTAGCATCATTTGTCGAAGCCAAACATCAAAAAAGTCCGAGAACGATGTTCCCGGACTTTTTGGTGGAGACAATAAGAGTCGAACTTATGACCTCATGCATGTCAAGCATGCGCTCTAACCAACTGAGCTATGCCTCCAAGCGCTTCACTATTATAACACATGAAAACGCAAATTGCAACCCCTTTTTTAAAAAAAGTTTGATCTTTTTTTTAAAAAGTTTCAAGCTACTTTTTTGATGAAAATCTTTTCCAAAATCTCAACTTTGTATATTGATTTTGCTTTTTTGGTGTGCTATAATTACAATGGTCATATATTTGAAAAAGTGAGGCGATGCTTCTGTGAAAATGACAAAAGAGCTGTTGAAATGGATCGATCAAAGCCCTACGGCATTCCATGCGGTGCAAAATTCTGTGGAATTGTTGCAACAAAACGGATTTGAGGAATTGTTCGAGGGAAACAGGTGGAACATCCAAGCGGGGAAGGGCTATTACGTGACCCGTAATCAGTCCTCGTTGATTGCTTTTCGTGTTCCCGTGGCTTCTCCCCGTGGCTTTATGATCACGGCAAGCCACACCGACTCTCCCATGTTTAAGCTCAAGCCGGAGGTACTCTCACCCTCCCCCTGCGGGCTTCTTCGCCTGAATACCGAGCTTTACGGCGGGGCAATCCTTCCCTCATGGTTGGATCGGCCACTTTCCCTGGCGGGGCGTGTGATCATTGGTCATGACGGCGTTTTTGAAGCACGGCTTGTTAATTTTGACCGTGATATGCTGATCATTCCCAACGTCGCTATACATCAAAACCGAAAGATCAATTCAGGATTTGAATATAACCTTGCGGTGTATATGTTGCCGCTGTTTTCCGACGATCCAAAGGCTTCACTCAAAGCATTGGTAGCAAAGGAATTGGCGGTGGATGCGGACGATATCATGGGAATGGATCTGTACGT
>JAFTMU010000348.1 GCA_017452215.1 Clostridia bacterium | reverse complement strand
TTTTAGGGTTCCATCTTCTGGTGTGGTGTCCGAAATGAACACCTGCTTCAAGCAGCTGCTTGATAGAAATAACAGACATTTTTATGTCCTCCTTCGGTTTTTTCCACCACCGCAACGCATTGCCAAAAACCGCCTTGGCGGCACCGATGCAACGCTCGTCCGGTGTGTGTATTATTTTTGTCTTGCGTTTTGCACAAGCGTGAATATTATACCATACTACATATTTCTTTGCAACCTATTTTCCTCATGTTTACATTTTTTTTACAATTTATTCATGCAAAAAGAGGTGCCGACCAAATGCAGAACACATTTGCGACACCTCATCCTTGGCAGATCTAAAAATGAAATCCTCTTTTCTTCGGTCTTGGGCACAGGCAACAGGAAAGATCGGCAGAGGAAAGTCGGACTAAGATGGTATCCTCACCAAAGCACTCGATCTTGTGCCAGGGAATGATGATGTCGTCCTCCTTCCCTATTCCGAACAGTCCGTCACAGCCACACACCACAAGCGCCAATATCCTGGCGTCCTCCTTGTCAAACTCAAAGTCCGAGGCGTAGCCAAGTCTCGTTCCGTCACACAAATTGATGATCTCCAATTTTCTCAGGTCCTGTGTACTGCATCGTTTCATAACACCTACCCCTTTGCATGGTTCTTACCTTTTGTAATTATTATATGCAAGGGATGTCGGCTACTTGGCTGTCCTATGAAAAAAAACCAAGAAAAAACGGGCAAGACAGTAAAAGATCGGCATTGCCGCCGTCAAGGCGCCGCCCACAATCCCCCATTTTCCCATGCCGATCACGGACTCCACGGGGGAAAACAGAATACAAAGCAAGATAGCAAGCAAAACCGGTAAACAAATCAGCAAGGCGGGAAAAAGCGCTTTTTTTACACCCGGGCGGATGCCGAAGAAACGGATCGTTTGGTAAAGAACGGTGAGCTGCAAGAAAAGCAAGGAAAGAAATGATGCAGAGGAAAGCTCTGCACGCTCCACGACCCCCGTCCAAAGCAGAATCGCCGAGAGAAGCGCCGTGCCAAACGCCGCTATACAGATAGGAAGATAAGTATGGATGTCAAAGAAAAAGCGTTCGATCCCTCTTGCGCCAAAAATCTCATACTTACGCAGGCGGTTCTGTGGGATCGGGAGGGTCAGGATCCAAAGTGCTGCCACAGATTCTGCAAAAAAGCCTGTGTAAGCCATTTGTGCCCCGCCGATCACGCCAATGCCGAAGCACAGGGAGAACAGGGTCAGAAGCAATCGGGACAGCTGAGAAACAGTCAAAAATGCAAGCAGGCATCTCATTTTGATGCTCACGCTCCGACAGTGCGACAAGGCGCCAAGGATCGCAGATGCCCCTCCCGCAAGCCGTTTTGCACGGTGGATCAGAATATCTGCGTGGCGGCGGATCACCTGTGGGCATCCGTCACCGTTATGAAGAGGGAGCTGCGTCAGCTCGTTTTCCCCTGTCACCTCTCGGTGCGGCGTTGGGTCACAAGCGATCACAACGTGGGCAAGGCGTAAAATGTCACGATCCCCTGCCTCAGCGCCCAGAACTGCCACACGGCGTCCTGCGTTGCACAGACGCTGCAAAAGTCTTGCGATCGCTTCACGGGAAAGCCCGATAAAGATCCGATGGGCTTCCAGATCCCCTTCCTCGACGAATCTCTCCTCCCGAGAGCACGCAACCGCCTCTCCCCGTATCCGACACGCACGGGCATATGCCCTTTCCTCCTCGGGGCTTCCCGAGAAAAAGAAGGTCGTGCGAACACCGCTCTGCGCCAGCTCCTCGATCACGGAGGGAAGGATCGCTTGCGCCTCTTCACGGGCAGAAAGGATCCCAAGGAAAGACAAAACCCCGTCGGCATTTTGCTTGGCAACAAGGAGGCTCTCGGCGCCCTCGCTGCTCATTCGGGCATAAAACTGTCTGAACGCTTCCTTTTTGTCCGGGGAAAGAGAAAAGTGCTTTCCTCCCTCCGTGTACAAAAAGCATTGATCAAGCATCTTGATATCCCTTGAAAACAGCAAAGAAAACTCGGTTTCCCTGGTTTGCACCTTTATTTTTTGCTCCTTCTCGTAGGGGGACGAGGTCAGATAGGAGCGCAAAAGGCGAATACGCATGGCATCAATATCAAAGCCCGAGGCGGTGATCAGCTCTTCACGAAGGACGGTGTGTTCCTCCCCCGTCCATGCAATCGGATCCGCCGCTATTGCCCCTTGCTTTGCTGTATGCAAAAGGCAGAGCGCTTCGCAAAGGGGCTGTAACGCCTCCATGGGCTCGCCCTCCTTGGGGACAGCCTCACCGCTTGGCAAAAAAGCACGGTAGAAATGTAAAATCCCGTCGGAGCTTGCCTTGTGTCCGATAACAAACAGATCGGTGATAGATGCAAGAGCTTCACTCCCACGTTCGGATTTGATAATGGCTTGGTTTTCAGGCGGTCTTGCGTGCATTGCCTGAGTTTTTCCGTGCATCGAAAAAACTCGAAAATACAGCAGAATACAAAGGGGGGATGCGGCAGCGCACAGAGTGCAAAGCGATACGAAGATCTCTAAAAATCCCGTGTCCTCGGTAACAGAGAAAAAGCCAACGGCACTGAATAAAAGCAAGAAAACGAGCATTGCCACGCCGTAAAGACGAAAATACGGCTGTAATGCGTTAAGGGTTCGCTCACCCCTATCCTTTCTTTCCCCACGCAATTCTCCCGGGATCGAAACCCCCTCAAGCCCTCCAAGATAGGTCTCCTGACCGATTTCGGTAACGATTCCCCGTGCCTCTCCGCCAAGGATCTCCGATCCTGCGTAAAGCATATTTTCAAGGTAGGGTGCCTCGGTGCGGTTTCCGTAGAGGTAAATCGCCTGTGCCGTTTTTTTCGCTCCGACAAAAACAGGCTTTCCCGATTCGTTGGGCATCAGAGTAGCAACACGGAGATCATTCGCAAGGAGTAAACGGCAGTCGGCGGGGACGATATCCCCTTCCCTCAGCAAAAGAAGGTCTCCTACCACCACATGATCGGCAAGGATCGAAAACGCCTTCCCCTCCCTGATCACCGTTACCTTTGGGATACGGTATCGGGAGATGCGCTCCTCGCTTTTTTTGACATGATTCAGAACACGGACCCAAACTATGAAAAAAATGCCGAGGACAACAAGCGTGGTGAGTGCCAAGGCAATTTGGGAAAAGAACAGAGACAGAATCAAGGAAAATAAAAGCAAAAGGAGAGATACATCCCGTAATACTCCCAAAAGCCAGCGGTAAGGATCCCCCCGACCCGAGTCAAACAGCGTATTCGCTCCTCTCTTTTTGAAACGAGAACGAGCCGCCTTACGGGAAAGCCCGCAGGCGGCATCGGTATGCAGTTGCTCGCAGACGGCATCTGCCGTCATGCGGTGCCACATTGCATGACGCTCGTTCATGAAACACTCCTTTTATTTTGTTACATACAGGCAACGGTCAAGCCGGACTCATTGGCACCGATCTGCGCTACGGTGTAGCTGTGTTGGTAGTCGGCAATGATCAGCTCTGCAAGCTTATCCTCCACTTCCTTTTGGATATAACGACGCATATTTCTCGCTCCGTACTTACGGGAATAGGAATTGCGTGCGATCAGCTCGCAGGCAGCGTCGGTATAGGAAAGGGTGATATTCTTCTCGGCAAGGGAAAGCTTCAGCTCCTCCAATTGGATCTTGGCGATGCTGATGAAATCCACGGTCTCCAGCTGACGGAAGGTGATGATCTCGTCCACACGGTTGATAAACTCCGGGCGCAAGAATCCCTCCAACGCCTTTTGCGTTTTTCCATCCGCCTGTGTCTCCTCCGAGGCAGCAAAGCCCGCCAAGGAAGCCGAGCGGTCTGAGCCTGCGTTGGTGGTCATAACGATCACTGTATTTTCAAAATTGACGGTCTTTCCTCTGGCATCGGTAATGCGACCGTCATCGAGGATCTGCAAAAGAATGTTGAGCACGTCGGGATGCGCCTTCTCGATCTCGTCAAACAGCACGATGGAATAGGGACGGCGACGGATCTTTTCGGTCAACTGCCCTGCCTCGTCATAGCCCACGTATCCGGGAGGCGCTCCGATAATGCGGGAGACCGAATGCTTCTCCATGAACTCGGACATATCCAAACGGATCAGGGTCTCGGGGGAATGGAACAGCTCACTTGCAAGGGACTTGACCAGCTCGGTCTTTCCCACGCCCGTAGGTCCTGCAAAAATGAAGGAGACGGGCTTTCTCTTATAAGCGATACCCGCACGGTTGCGCTTGATTGCTCTTGCCACTGCCTCTACGGCGACGTCCTGACCGATGATCCGCTCCTTGAGCTTGTTTTCTAACTGATCGATCTGTGCAAACTCATTTTCGGTGATGCTGGTGGCGGGAACCCCCGTCCAAAGCTCGATCACGGTGGCGATCTCATTTTCGGTCAAGGTAACGCATCTGGTCTCGGGCTCGATCTCATTCAGGCGTCCCGAAAGGCGCAATTCCTCGGCACGCAGCTTTGCGATCTCCTCATAGCGGTTCTGCTCCACCGACTCGTTGCCTGCAATCTCGTTTTCCATCTCCTCACGCTTGACCTTGATGTCCAAAAGCTGATCACGAATCTGATACGACTCGTTGATGACCGCCGAGGACAGGGAGAGTGCGGAAGCCGCCTCGTCCAAAAGGTCGATCGCCTTATCGGGCAGATAACGGTCGGTGATATAGCGTTCGGACAGAACCACAGCACGGCGCAACAGCGCCTCGGGGATCACAATGCCGTGGAAATCCTCATAGTAGTGCTTGATGCCCTCCAGCATTTCAACCGTCTCCTCCACAGAGGGCTCATTGACGGTGACGGGCTGGAAGCGACGCTCCAGCGCCGAATCCTTTTCGATATATTTGCGGTACTCGTTGAGTGTGGTGGCACCGATGATCTGTACCTCTCCACGGGAAAGCGCAGGCTTTAGGATATTTGCCGCATTCACGCTTCCCTCTGCCTCCCCAGAGCCCACGATGTTATGCACCTCGTCGATCACAAGGATGGCGTTGCCAACGGTGTGCACCTCGTTCAAAAGCCCCAGAATACGGGACTCGAACTGCCCACGGAATTGAGTACCCGCCACCAGGGCGGTAAGATCCAACAGATAGATCTCCTTGTTCTGCAATTTATAAGGGACCTCTCCCTTTGCGATGCGAATGGCAAGCGCCTCGGCAATGGCGGTCTTTCCTACGCCGGGCTCACCGATGAGGCAGGGGTTGTTCTTTTGACGACGGCACAGGATCTGGATCACACGGGAAAGCTCACGCTCTCTGCCCACGATCTGATCCAACTTTCCTTCCCTTGCATATTGGGTCAGGTTGCGGCTGTACGTAGGCAAAAACTTGAGTTTTTTCTCGTCCTTTGCCTTTTTCTTATCGCTTTTCTTATCGCCGTTTTGAGGCGGCTGGGTGGGAGCAGGCATATTCTCTCCTGCCTTTTGGGCAAACAGACCGGCGTCACGGAAAAGCTTTGGCAGGTCGATGGCGGGAGCGCCGCCGTCCTCCTTGTCGTCGCAATCGGAGGGGGTCATCTCCATCATGGAATTGATCTCCTCCTCGGCACTCTCTCTCTGCTCGGGGGAAATGCCGAGCTGTCCCATCACGTTGCCCACGAGATTATCCACGGGCACGCCCATGTCCTTTGCGCATTTGAGGCAGAGCCCACGGGTTGCCTTTTCGCCGTTTTCCATTTTTGTAACAAAGATAACTGCCATACGCTTATGGCACTGTGAACACATAACCATGCAGGTTGATTTCCGAACGAATTCGGTTCCTTTCTGTTTCAGTTTCAAAAAAGCCCACCCCAAAGGCAGGCTTTCGGGATCTCTTTATTGTGGATCAGGAGAACCAAGCACTACCTACGTTTAAGATTTTAACCGTTTCCAGGAGTGCGGAATCTCCAAAGAATTTCACCACCACGGAGGTTTGATAAATATCGCTTCCGCCAAGGAAAAGCTTGACGATGGACGCTGCAACGAAAAGCACCAAAACTCCCGTCAGCGCTCCCCAAAGGGCTCCCAGGACACGGTTGAGGGTGCCGAGGATTGCGATCTTATCGATCACACTTGTCAAAAGCTTTGCAACGATTATCAAAACGATGAAGGAAAGCAGAAATACGAGAATATAGCCGAGAACGTTGGAAATGAGCGACGCAAAGGGATCGGAAATGCTTGCCGAAACCGATTGCACCAACGCCTCTCCCGCTTCCCCCGAGGAAGCGCTCTCAATGCTTGCCTTGACCTGATCGGTCATCAAAAAGCTCGGGAAATTGGCGACGATCTCATCCACTCCCACGTTAGCGGCACCTTGGTACAGAGCGTTTACCTTGTCGTAAACAAATCCGTTGACCCAGCCGCCGATAAAAGCGTTTTTCAGCAATCCTCCACCCGCACTGCCGAGAAAATACGCAAAAACAAAAGCAAGACTCAATTTTGCGGAGCGGATCACGCTTTGAATAAAGCCCCGTTTGATCCCCAAAAACACGAACGCAGCGGCTGCGACGATGAATAAAACGTCCAATATGACTTGCAATACCATAATTCTTTTCTCCTTTTCTCAAAATCAGCGGTCGAACTCCACGTAAACCGCCTTTTGCGGTGAGCAGGAAAGCAGTTCCCTCTCGCTCACTGCCAA
>JAFTMU010000044.1 GCA_017452215.1 Clostridia bacterium | reverse complement strand
GATCGATCTTCTTTTGCGCATCCTTGACGTTGGTCGCCTTGCCCATCTCCACCAATCTCTTGATAACGAAGGGCTTGAACAGCTCGATCGCCATTTCCTTAGGCAGACCGCACTGATAAATTTTAAGGTTAGGTCCTACAACGATAACCGAACGTCCGGAATAGTCAACACGCTTACCCAACAGGTTTTGACGGAAGCGTCCCTGCTTACCTCTGAGCATCTCGGAAAGAGATTTGAGGGCACGGTTGGAGGGTCCAGTGAAGTTCTTTCCACGCTTGCCTTTATCGATCAGATCGTCCACTGCCTCTTGCAGAATTCTCTTCTCGTTTCTTACCACGATCTCAGGGGTGCGGATCTCCATCAGCTTTTTAAGACGGTTGTTACGGCTGATGACACGGCGGTAAAGCTCATTGAGGTCAGAGGAAGCAAAGCGTCCGCCGTCCAGCTGTACCATGGGACGGATCTCGGGAGGAAGCACGGGGACCGCATCCAGGATCATCCAATCCAAGTGGTTGCCCGACTTACGGAATGCCTCCACGACCTCCAATCTCTTGATGATACGGGTCTTCTTTTGTCCCGAAGCGGTTGCCAGCTCCTCCTTGAGGGAGGCAGACAGAGCCTCTACGTCGATGCCCTGCAACAGCTCCTTGATCGCCTCGGCGCCCATGCCCGTGCGGAATTCGTTTCCGTACAGCTCACGGTACTCCACGTATTGCTTTTCGGACATGACCAAGCCCTTTTCCAGGGGGGTGTGTCCGGGATCCAATACCACGTTCTCTGCAAAATACAGCACCTGCTCCAATGCCTTGGGGGACATATCCAACACAAGAGCCATACGGGAGGGCACTGCCTTGAAATACCAGATGTGAGAAACGGGAGACGCCAGCTCGATGTGTCCCATTCTTTCACGGCGCACCTTTTTAGTGGTTACGTCAACGCCGCACTTTTCACATTTGATGATCTCTCTGCTGTGGGAATTCTTATACTTTCCGCACATGCAGGCGCCATCCTTGGTGGGCCCAAAGATTCTTTCACAGAACAATCCGCCTACCTCGGCCTTGAGAGTTCTGTAGTTGATGGTTTCGGGCTTATTGACCTCACCATAAGACCATTCTCGGATCATATCCGAGGACGCCAATCCAATTTTTATAGAATAAAATTCTTTATTCTCCACAGTTATAACCATGAACCCTTTCTATCTATATTCAGGGAGGACACCGAGAGGCACTTCCCCTCTCGGAGTCCCGGTTTGCACGAATGCAAACAAGCTAATTACTCGTTATCGTCGGAATAATCTCCAAACACCTCGTCGGCGCTACCCTCAAAGTAGTCATCCTCCAAGCCGTCCAGCTCCTCGTCGTCCTCATCCTCCAAGAGCTCTCCGTTTTCGTCCTCAAAGAGGAAGGAACGGCGCATCTCGTCTTCCATCTTCTGCTGTCCGAGGACTGCCTCGATGGCTTCCTTATCCATGCGGCTGGGGTAGTTGTTATCGTCGTCGTTGTTGCAAAGCTCGGAAAGCTCGATGTCGTTGCCCTCCTTGTCCTGAACACGAATGTCCAGAGCCAGGGATTGCAGCTCCTTGACCATGACCTTGAAGGACTCAGGCACACCCGGAGTGGGAATGTTCTGTCCCTTGATGATCGCCTCATATGCACGGCGACGTCCGTTGATATCGTCGGACTTGACGGTCAGTATCTCCTGCAAGGTATAAGCGGCACCGTATGCCTCCAATGCCCAAACCTCCATTTCTCCGAAACGCTGTCCGCCGAATTGAGCCTTACCGCCCAAGGGCTGCTGCGTGACCAGAGAGTACGGACCGTTGGAACGGGCGTGGATCTTATCGTCTACCAGATGGTGGAGCTTGAGATAGTACATGATACCTACGGTAACGGGGTTGTCGAAGGGCTCACCCGTGCGGCCGTCGTATAAAACGGTCTTACCGTCAAGGATCTTGAGACGCTTCTCTGCACGGAGGGTATTCATATACGCCTCGTCGGCACGCTCCTCCGGGGAGAGAGTACGCAGAGTCTTGACGCCGGTCTCGGCATCGGTGATCTCCTCGTAAAGTGCCTTACCCTCGGGATTTTCCAATGGGAACATATCTCTTTGCATTCCCGCAGCCTCAAGGCAAGCGAGAATGTCCTTTTCGTTGGCTCCGCCGAATACGGGGGTCATGATCTTCCAGCCCAGCTTCTTGGATGCGATACCCAAGTGCACCTCCAGCACCTGACCGATGTTCATACGGGAAGGAACGCCCAGAGGGTTGAGGACGATATCCAGGGGAGTACCGTCGGGCAGGAAGGGCATATCCTCGGGAGGAAGAATGCGGGAAACGACACCCTTGTTACCGTGACGTCCTGCCATCTTGTCTCCTACCGAGATCTTACGTTTTTGTGCAATATAGACCTTAACGACCTTATTGACACCTGCGGGAAGCTCATCGCCCTGCTCGTGAGAGAACACACGAACGTCAACGACGATACCCGATTCTCCATGCGCCAGACGCAAGGAGGTATCACGAACCTCACGGGATTTTTCACCGAAGATGGCACGCAAAAGTCTTTCCTCTGCGGTCAGCTCGGTTTCACCCTTGGGGGTGATCTTACCTACCAGGATATCACCGGAGCGAACCTCGGTTCCCTTCTTGACGATACCCTCGGCGTTGAGGTCACGCAAAGCATCCTCGCCGATGTTGGGGATCTCACGGGTGATCTCCTCCGGACCCAGCTTGGTGTCTCTTGCCTCGTGTGTATATTCCTCAATGTGCAACGAAGTATAAACGTCGTCACGCACGAGTCTTTCGTTGAGGAGGACTGCGTCCTCGTAGTTATAGCCCTCCCAGGTCATAAAGCCGATGAGAGCGTTCTTACCCAAGGAGATCTCACCGTTGCTGGTAGCGGGACCGTCGGCGATGACCTGTCCTGCCTGTACACGGTCGCCCTTGGAAACGATGGGGCGCTGGTTGAAGCAGGTGCCTTGGTTGGTTCTCTTGAATTTGAGCAAGGAGTAAACGTCCTTGACGCCGTTGTCGCAAGCCACCACGATCTGGTCTGCCTGTACACGCTCAACGTAGCCGTCTCTCTCTGCGATCACTGCAACGCCGGAATCCAGCGCTGCCTTGTATTCCATACCCGTTCCGACGATAGGAGAATCGTTGACGAGAAGCGGCACTGCCTGCTTCTGCATGTTGGATCCCATCAGCGCACGGGTGTTATCGTCGTTCTCCAGGAAGGGGATCATTGCGGACGCAACGGAAACCAGCATTCTCGGAGCAATATCCATATAGTCGACGGTTGCGGCATCCACCTCAACGATCTCGGTCTTGTCTCTACCGATGACCTTTGCGTTAACGAAGCAATCGTTCTCGTCCAAAGGCTCGTTTGCCTGCGCCACAATGTAGTGGTCCTCGGTGTCGGCGGTCATGTATTCCACCTCTTCGGTGACGTGGTGGCGGAAGGTTCCGTCGCCGTTATCGATATGCTCCACCTTGCGGTAGGGAGCCTCGATGAAGCCGTACTCCGAGATGCGGGCATAGGTAGACAGATAGGAGATCAGACCGATGTTCGGGCCTTCGGGAGACTCGATGGGGCAGATACGTCCGTACTGGGTATAGTGAACGTCACGCACGTCGAAGGAGGCACGGTCACGGGAAAGACCTCCGGGACCCAATGCCGACAGACGGCGCTTGTGGCTCAGCTCTGCCAAGGGGTTGTTCTGGTCCATGAACTGGGACAGCTGGCTGGAGCCGAAGAACTCACGAATGGCGGTGGTTACGGGACGGATGTTGATCAGCGCCTGAACGGTCAGCTTCTCGTTATCCTGGGTAGCCATTCTCTCCTTGATGATCTTATCCATACGGGCAAAGCCGATGCGGAGCTGATTCTGGAGCTGCTCGCCAACCGAACGGATACGGCGGTTGCCCAAGTGGTCGATGTCGTCCACGTTACCGATGTCATGGGTCAGGCAAAGCAGATAGTTGATGGACGCCAATACGTCATCCACCGTCAGACACTTGGGGCAAAGATCGGCAATTCTTTCCTTTGCCATTGCCTTGATCGCATCCACGTCACCCTCGCACTCCTGCATGATCTCCAAAAGAACGGGGATTCTTGCCTTTTCACGAACACCGCAATCCTTCAGATCAAAGCCGAGAACGTACTCGGGCTCCACCGTGTTATTACCCATGATCTTAACGGTGTCACCGTTATCAAGAGATACGAATACCTCGTTGATACCTGCACGCTCGATGGTGCGGGAGAGCTCGGGGGTAATGACGGCGCCTGCCTCCAAAATCACCTCACCCGTAATGGGGCTGACGGCATCGGCGGCAAGACGGCGGTTTGCGATACGGCTGTGGATCGCCATCTTTTTATCATATTTATAACGACCGACAGGCGCGATGTCATAACGCTTGGGGTCAAAGAAATAGTTGTGAAGCAGAGTGCGTGCGGCATCCTCCGTGGGAGGCTCGCCGGGACGGAGCTTCTTGTAGATCTCCTTGAGCGCCTCGACCTCGGCGGTGGAGTGGGCTTGCAGAGCCAATTCCTCGCACTCGTCCTTATCAAAGGTCAGCTTGAGATGCTCGTCCTCGCCAAACATGGCGTAAACGTCCTCACGGCTGCCAAGTCCCAGAGAACGGATGAATACCGTCAGAGGGAGCTTGCGGTTCTTGTCGATGCGAACGTATGCCACACCGGAGGCATCGATCTCATATTCCAGCCATGCGCCACGGTAAGGGATCACCGTGGTGGCATAGGTCTTTTTACCTGCCTTATCAATCTCCGAGGCATAGTACATGCCGGGGGAACGAATGATCTGGGACACGATGACACGCTCGGCACCGTTGATGACGAACGTACCCGTCTCGGTCATCAAGGGGAAATCTCCCATAAAGATATCTGCCTGCTTTACCTCGCCCGTTTGCTTGTTGGTCAAGCGCACGTTCACCTTTAAGGGTGCTGCGTAGTTGACGTCACGCTCCTTGCACTCCTCAACGGGGTACTTAGGATGAGCTTCGTCCAGGGTGTAAGAGATAAATTCAATCACGAGATTGCCATAAGTATCGGTAATGGGAGACGCATCTCTCAATACCTCCATCAGGCCCTCCGTCTTGAACCACTCGTAGGATTTCGTCTGGATCTCCACCAAATTGGGAAGCGGATAATCGAAACGGGATCCGGAGAAACTCTTTCTGGTATTCTGACCAAGCTTTTGATCTTTTACTTTGATCATGAATTCAATCACTCCATTCAATGAATTGATAATGCGTAGAAAAATCACCTGCGTCTTGCGGAGCTTTTTGACATCCGGCTTTTTGTGCAAGTTGCCATTGTCGCAATTTGTCACAATCACCAAAGTTTCCACAATACGAGCGATTATAATGCAGTTTAATATTTTATCATGTTTTTTGTGAATTGTCAAGTATTTTTTGTAAAAAATTTCATTTTTTTATTTTTTTGTCTTTTTGGGGCTTTGTGAAGAATGTCAAAACAGCAAAATACGAAGAGGTTTCACCTTGACAAAAGCCCCCTCGGAGAGTATAATAAAAGCACATTAAAATAAAAGGAAGAAAAAAGACGGGAGGTGTTGAAAAATGGCGGTGACTCGTCTCTCCCCCATTACCGTTTTGCCCGGTGTGGGAAAAACCAAAGCCGAATATTACGCCAAAATGGGCATTCACACCCTTGGAGAGCTGCTCCTGCACTATCCGAGAGCGTGGGAGAACCGTGGAGACATCAAGCCCCTTTGTGATGCGATCCCCGGGGAAAAGAACGCCCTGCTCCTCACCGTTGCCTCGGAGCCCAGAGCCGTTCGTCTGCGCAGCCGCAAAAGCTTCCTCAAATTCCGAGCCTTTGACGACAGCGCAAGCTGTGAGATCGTCTACTTCAATCAGGATTACCTCAAATCCCAATTTATCACAGGGTCGGTATGGCGGTTTTACGGAAAGGTGGAGAAAAAGGGCAAGAGCTTTTCCATGTCCTCTCCCGTAGCCGAGGCTTGGTCTCCGTCGGTGCCTCTCCCTCCCTTGTGGTCGGTCTACCGCATGACCGAGGGCATCACACCAAAGCAGATTGCCCGTGACGTGGCGGCGGCATTGGAGCTGTTGGCAACCGAGACCGAGGATCATCTTCCCTCCTCCCTTTTACAAAAACGAAGCTTGTGTACCCTTTCCTTTGCCGAGCGCAACATTCACAAGCCCCTCTCCTGGGAGGCGCTGACGGTTGCCCGCAGACGGCTTGTTTACGATGAATTTTTCACCTTTTCCCTGGGCGCCGCCATGGTGACACGCCAAGAAAAGCAAACGGGCGCCCCCATGTGTCAAAACGGCGACGTCTCCCCCTTGACCAATGCGCTCCCTTATGCCTTGACAGGGGCGCAGCAGCGAGCCATTGAGGAGATCCGTCAAGACATGGCAAAGGAGATCCCCATGAGTCGGATCCTGGTGGGTGACGTGGGCTGCGGTAAGACCGTGTGCGCCGCCGCCGCTATGCTCATCGCCGTGCAAAACGGACG
>JAFTMU010000347.1 GCA_017452215.1 Clostridia bacterium | reverse complement strand
GTGGGAATGGGGTATTGGAAGCCTCTTCCGTTGGCGTCGCCCTCGATCATGATCTCGATAAACGCCTTGTTGACCATATCCATTTCCTTTTGGCAATCCTTGTACTTGAAGTCTGCCTCTTTACCGCCGATGATGCAGTTGAGCTCTGCCAGGTCCTGGGGAACCACCCAGTCCAGAGTGATGTTGGTAAAGGGAGACTGGGTACCCCAACGGGAGGGAGTATTGACGCCGTAAACGAAGGATTCGATGCACTTTTTCACCTGTCCGTAGGAAAGGTTGTCCGCCTTGACGAAGGGGGCGAGGTAGGTGTCAAAGGAGGAGAACGCCTGTGCGCCTGCCCACTCGTTTTGCATGATACCGAGGAAGTTGACCATTTGGTTGCAAAGGCTTGCCAGATGCTTTGCGGGGGCAGAGGTGATCTTGCCCGGAACGCCGCCAAGACCCTCTTGAATCAGCTGCTTGAGGGACCAGCCTGCGCAGTAGCCCGTGAGCATGGAAAGGTCGTGAATGTGAATGTCAGCATTGCGGTGTGCGTTGCCGATCTCGTCGTCGTAGATCTCGGAGAGCCAATAGTTGGCGGTAACGGCGCCCGAGTTGCTCAGAATCAAGCCGCCCACCGAGTAGGTAACGGTGGAATTTTCCTTGACTCTCCAGTCGTTGATCTGCAAATAGTTATCAACGATCGCCTTATAGTCCACCATGGTGGCGCTGATATTGCGGATCTTTTCTCTTTGACGGCGGTAGATGATGTATGCCTTTGCTACGTCGTCGTAGCCTACCTTGATCAGATCCGACTCTACGCTGTCCTGAATGGTTTCTACCGAAATATTACCGTCCTCGATCTTGGATGAAAAATCTGCGGTGACCTTCAAAGCCAAGAAATCGATGATATCCTGATTGTATTCCTTGTTGCAAGCCTCGAATGCGTGGGTGATGGCAGTGCTGATCTTCGTCAAATCGAAATTGACCGGTCTGCCGTCTCTTTTAATGACGTTGTACATTTGATTCCTCCTTTTTTGTCTTTCTCTATATGTAAAAATTGTGAATTGGGTGCGCTGTGCCCCATTATATCATATATTTTGTGCCTTGTCAATAGGTAAAACACAAGATATTGTGTTAAATTCCACGAATTTTTACGTTTTTTAATACTTTTTTTGCCTCGTCACAAAACAGAGAAAGCGTATCGGGAGAATGGGGAGAGAGATTTTCGCCGATGAGTAGACCCGAATCCACGAAATTTTGCAGATAGTAATTTTCGGCGCCCTCGATCATGCGGCTGATGCCCTTGATATCCTCCAAGGTGTGCAGCTCACGGACCACGGTGGTGCGGAATTCGTAGGGAATGCTACCTTTTATTAAATAGGCGATGCTTTTTTCGATTTTTTCCATGTCAAGTGACGCAATCCCTGCCGTCAGGGCGTATTTTTTCTTGGAATTTTTGATGTCCATCGCTACGTAGTCCACAAGACCTGCCTCGATCAGGTGGATCAGGCGGTCGGGCAGGGTGCCGTTGGTATCCAGCTTGACCGAGACACCCAGCGCCTTGACCTTTTGCAGGAAGGCTTCCAATTCTTGGTGGAGCAGAGGCTCGCCGCCGCTGATGCAGATGCCGTCGATGATCCCTTTGCGCTTTTGAAGATAAGCGAGGATCTCGGTCTCATCAAAGGTGGGCAGGTCCTCTCCTCGGTTGACCAAAAGGGCGTTATGACAAAAGGGGCAGAGCAGATTGCACCCGTGTGTGAACACGGTGCAGGCTACCTTGCCCGGAAAATCCAGAAGCGTGGTTTTTTGAAAGCCGTTGAATACCATGGATTGTACCTCGTCTTTTTTGATCGTTTCGTTAAATCATTATACCATAGACACAGGCACAAAGCAACGGTGTATTTTTGAAAAAATTGAAAACATTGTTGCAAAGAGGGCGGCGGTTTGGTATAATAAAGGAAAAGAGAGGAGGGGAGAAAATGTTTCCCTACGTTTTGTATGCATTCCTTGCCGTTAGTGCCGTTGCCCTTTGGCAATACGGACGGGACAAGAGAAGGGCACGGAAAAAGAAGAATCGTATTCCCGAATCCGTATTGCTTGGATTGGGCTTTTTTGGGGGCGCCGCAGGAGCGCTTTTGGGCATGAGTCTCTTTCGCCACAAGACCCGCCATTGGTACTTTTGGGCGGTGAATCTCATAGGACTTGCGTGGCAGATCTGGGTGCTTTTCTTCCTATCATAATATCGAACGAAATTGAAAAACCAATGAAACAACAGTGAAAGGAAACGGACATGACCGAAGCGGAAAGAAAAAAAGCGGCGAAAGTCTTCTCTGAATATTGGAAAGATCGGGGCGACGAAAAGAGCGACAGCCAATCCTTTTGGTTGGCGCTGATTCGTGACGTTTTGGGAGTTGCAGAGCCCGAAAAATTCATCCTCTTTGAGGAGCGAGTCAAGCTCGACCACACCAGCTTTATCGACGGTCATATCCCCTCGACCCACGTGTTGATCGAGCAAAAAAAGAAGGGGCTCAATCTGCGTAGTCCTATCCGTCAATCGGACGGCACCCTGCTCAACCCCTTTCAGCAGGCGCAAAGATATTCTGCGGCGCTTCCGTATTCCCAGCGTCCTCGGTGGATCATCACCTGCAATTTTGAGGAGTTTTTGATCTACGATATGGAAAAGCCCACGGGAGAGCCGGAAAGTATAAAACTCTGTGATCTTGCAAAGGAATATTACCGCTTGCAATTCCTTGTGGAGGAAAAAAGCGAGCTTGTTAAGCATGAGGAAAAAGTATCCATTCAGGCGGGCGCATTGGTAGGGAAGCTTTATGATGCCTTGCTTGCGCAGTACGTGGATCCCGAAAGCAAAGCCTCGCTGCATAGCCTCAACATTCTTTGCGTGCGACTTGTGTTTTGCTTGTACGCCGAGGATGCGGGGATTTTTGGCGGACATCTCAAATTCCATAATTACATCAAAAAGGTTGCCGACAACGACGTTGACGACGTAAGAGAAGCCTTGATCAAGCTTTTTAAGGTTCTTGACCAACCCATCAAAGAGAGAAGCCAATACCTCAAAGCTGATCTTGCCGCATTCCCGTACGTCAACGGAGGGCTTTTTGCCGATGAAAATATTGAAATTCCCAACTTTACACGGGAGATCGTGGATCTGCTCTTACACAAAGCAAGCGAGGATTTCGATTGGTCGCAGATCAGCCCCACCATTTTGGAGCGGTGTTTGAGTCAACCTTGAACCCCGAGACCCGCCGTTCGGGAGGAATGCACTATACCTCCATTGAGAACATTCACAAGGTGATTGATCCTCTGTTCCTTGACGAGCTGCGGGAGGAATTTGACGCCATCAAGGCAGTAAAGGTGACAAAGCTCCGCAACGACAGGGCAGAGGCATTCCGTGCAAAGCTTGCGGGATTGACCTTCTTTGATCCTGCTTGCGGCTCGGGAAACTTCTTGACCGAGACCTATATCTCCTTGCGCCGCTTGGAGAATGAGGCGTTGAAGCTCTGCTTTGAGGATCAGATCGTGTGGGATTTTGGCGACGTGATCAAGGTCTCTATCGGGCAGTTCTATGGCATTGAGATCAACGATTTTGCCGTGACCGTCGCAAAGACGGCGCTTTGGATCGCAGAATCGCAGATGATGAGAGAGACCGAGGAGATCTTGAATAAAAATCTCGATTTTCTGCCGCTGAAATCCTATGCCAATATCGTCGAGGGCAACGCTCTCCGCATCGATTGGGAAACCGTCGTGCCCAAGGAAAAGCTCAATTATATTATGGGAAATCCGCCGTTTGTGGGGTACTCCTTGCAAAGTGAGGAGCAAAAGAAGGATATTCTTTCCATATACGTTGACGAAAAAGGGAAGCCTTATAAAACCGCAGGTAAGATCGACTACGTTTCGGGGTGGTATTTCAAGGCGGCGACGCTGATGCAAGGCACGAATATCCGTAGCGCTTTTGTATCAACCAACTCTATTACGCAGGGGGAACAGGTTGCAGGCGTATGGAAACCGCTTTATGACCGTTTCAATATCCATATTGATTTTGCTCACCGCACGTTCCGTTGGGATAGCGAGGCAAGTATTAAAGCGCACGTACATTGTGTAATTGTTGGATTTAGCACGGCTCCCAATACAAAGCAAAAGCAGCTTTATTCAGCTGAAAGATTCCAACTTGTCGATAATATCAATTTTTATTTGATTGAAGCTCCTACCATCTTTGTTGAAAGTAGGAATAAGCCTATTTGTGATATTCCAAGTATGACAACAGGAAACAGACCTGCTGACGGTGGGCACTTGATTATAGAAAATGACGAGATTGAGGAATTTTTAAAGAAAGAACCCAATGCGCAAAAGCACATCAAAAAGCTGATTGGATCCGAGGAATTTATCAACAACAAAAAGCGTTGGTGCTTATGGCTTGTAGATGCAAACCCCGTAGAGCTTTTAAAAATGCCAGAAGTGATGAAGCGTGTTGAGCTGTGCCGCCAAGATCGTTTAAACGGTGCTCCCGACAGACAAAAGTTGGCGGATACGCCTACTTTGTTTAGGGAAACAAAAAATCCCAATACTTTCGTTGTTGTGCCCGCAGTATCTTCCGAACGGCGCAAGTATGTTCCTATTGGATTTTTGGGTAGTGACACAATCCCGACTAATCTTGTAACAATTATTCCCGAGGCTTCTTTGTACCATTTTGGCGTTCTGACATCAAATGTCCATATGGCATGGATGCGAGCAGTGTGCGGACGCTTAAAGAGTGATTATAGATATTCTAAAGATATTGTGTACAACAATTTCCCTTGGTGTAATCCGTCTGCTGGACAAAAAGCAAAGATTGAGCAAACTGCCCAAGCCATTTTGGATGCTCGTGCGAAATATCCCGATTGTAGCTTTGCTAATATGTATGGTGAGAAAATGTATATGTTCCCGAAGCTTTTACAAGCACACCGAGAAAATGACCGTGCAGTAATGCAGGCGTATGGATTCCCGGTAAGGAACGATTTTACCGAGAGTATGTGTGTTGCGGAGCTTATGAAGATGTATCAAAAGTTAATAAAAGAGGAGATTAGTTAAAAATAGTTTTTGTTTCCGCCAATTATTGCAATATGTTGTAATAATTGGCGGATATTTTACCATATATAGTGGAACGACCTTGACACATATTGTCTTATATGATATAATAAAATCGAAAAAAGTAGTGTAAGGAGAAAATAAAAATGAATGTGACTTTTCTAATTGGTAATGGTTTTGACCTGAACTTAGGCTTAAAGACAAGATTTCGTGACTTTTATGACTACTATTTAAAGCAAGAAAGTCCAAACAGAACAGTAAAAGCGTTTAAAGAGGAACTTAGTGAAAATCTTGAAAATTGGTCCGACCTAGAAATCGTGTTGGGGCAATACGCCTCAAACTTTAATAAATCGTCTGAAAAGAAATTTATTTCGTTGTTAGATGATATCCAAGATTCACTGGCCGATTATATTGATAAAGAAGATGTTGAATTTACTATCGCAGAGGGGGACAGAAAAAAGATTTATAGTGATTTGTTTGCACCAGAAACTTATCTTACTCTTAGAGAGCAAGAGAGCTTTTTAGCCTATAAGAAGCAATTTATTGCAACACATTGGTATATAGATGCTGTTGTATTTAACTATACAAAAGCATTTGAACGAGTATTGTCTTGGAATGGAAAGCAACTCAATATTAGCACTCGAATTGTAGGTTCTTCTAGTTTAAGCAATGTCGTGAAATCTATAGAACATATTCACGGAACTACATCAAGTGATATGATTTTGGGAGTGAACGATTCCTCGCAAATAAACAACGAACAACTTGGTGGTTCAACAGAAACAGTTCGTGCAATGGTAAAAACTGAGATTAATATTAATGCTGGAACACTAAGAGATCGACGTTGCACAGCGTCTTTGGAAAAGGCGGATCTCATTTGTATTTACGGCATGTCGCTGGGAGACACCGATAGATATTGGTGGCAGACCATAGCCAAAAAGCTGAAATCATCAAACACGAGATTGATTATCTTTGCGAAATCAGGTGAAATAACGGCACGGCGGAGTTACCGTTCTCAAAACATAAAAGATGCTATCATAAACACTTTGTTATCTCATAGCAATCTAACAGAGGATGAAAAACTCAGAATAGGGAAACAAATCTTTGTTTGCTTGAATTCGAATATGTTTAAAGCTACGATTATTTTGCCCGAAAAAGAAATAAGTAAGCCAGCATCACTTCTCGCTATTGAGCAAATACCAAGTTAACTATAATCCGATTTTGTAGATGGCAATCGAATCTTG
>JAFTMU010000346.1 GCA_017452215.1 Clostridia bacterium | reverse complement strand
CCCAGATGAACTTACGGGAGAAGAACTGACGGATCAATTCCTCATGGTAGTATGCCTGATACTCCTCGGTGTAGTCCCCCTGCTTGGGGTCGCTGGTGTGCCAGTTGAGCGCCTCGCATCCGTACTCGGAGCAACCGATGGGAATGTTGGGGTGGGTAGCATGGAACTTGTCGAACCAAGGTCCGTTCATATCGGTCTCACCGCCGTACCAACCGAAGTAGTGGTTGTAGGAAACAAGATCGGGGATCTGCAAATAAGGATCGTCCATCTTGCACATGGAAACGGCAGCGATGGTCGTCAATCTCGTTTTGTCCATCTGGTGGACCAGATCGTTGAGGATGCGGTGGTTTTCCAAGAGATCCTCGTCCGAGCCGCCGATGGAGATCTCGTTGGAGAGACCCCAGACGCAGATGGAGGCGTGGTTATAGTTTTGCGTGATCAGCTCCTTCATCTGTGAGATGGTGTTCTCCCGTCCTGCGGGCATGTGCTTGGAGATATAGGGGATCTCTGCCCAGATGACAAGACCCATTTCGTCGCACAGATCGTAGAAATACTGATCGTGCTGATAGTGAGCAAGACGAATGGTGGTGGCACCCACCTCCATGATCAGGTCGATGTCCTCCTTGTGATGCTCGGGAAGGAGAGCGTTTCCAACGCCCCAGCGATCCTGATGGCGGGAGACTCCTCGGAGGGGATACTCCTCGCCGTTAAGGATAAAGCCGTTGTCGGGATCCACACGGTAGGAGCGGCAGCCAAAGCGGGAGCATACATTGTCGAGGACCTCGCCGTTCTCTACGATCTCCACCTCACAACAGTAGAGGTAAGGATCTCGGCGTCCGTTCCAAAGATGCACGTTTTCAATGTGGAAGGAGACGTTGGTCTCGGTGCTCTCGATCTTTTGTAGCTCGTTTTCTTCCTTGTCATAAATGGCGTAGACCAGCTTTTGTCCCTCTTTGAGGTTCTTGACGTATACGGTCACGTCAATGTCAGCGTTCGCACCGTTGATCTTGGGGGTGATCATCAGCCCCGTGCCGCCGTAGTATTCCAGATCAAAGTGGGAGTCGTTGACGGCAATCAGGTTCACGCTGCGGTAGAGTCCTCCGTAGAAGGTGAAGTCCGCCATCTGGGGGTAGACTCGGTCGTTGGGGGAGTTGTCCACTACCACGGCAACCTCGGTCACGTCAGAGAGCTTCTCGGTCAGATCCACACGCCAGGTGGAGTATCCGCCGTCGTGATGGGCAAGCTTCTCACCGCCCACGTACACGTCTGCCGAGGAGTTGGCGCCACGGAATTCAATAAAATAGCGGTCCGCCACGGGGAGGTCTGCCTTTTTGATGGTCTTGACGTAAAGGCAAGCACCACGGAAATAGTCGTTGCCGCCGTCCTGACCGTCCTGCGCATTCCAGGTGTGGGGAAGATTGATCAGCTCGCCGTCACGGGCGGTGACGTCCGAGCAATTTTTTTGAAAGAGCCAATTTTCGTTCAGGTTGATGATCTGTCTCATGCTTTTCTCCGTTCTTGTATCAATGTTTTTTGTTGCAATATCCTTAAAAGGGTGTCCGACTAAGGTCGGACACCAAAGAAGATCGTTGTTATTCAGCGTCGGTGGAAGCGCCTGCGTGACGCTCGTCCAGCTCTGCCTGCATGACAGCCATGGTCTTTTTGTCAAGGTTGTAGATCAAGGCAATGCCCACGAATTGCAGCACTGCGCTGACCATGTAAAGCCCTGCAACCAGCCAGCACATATTGTAGGCGGTGGCTGCGCTTTGTCCTTGGGTGCCAAGGTCGGAAACGTATCCCAATGCTCCCATCACGAGAAGCACGATGGAGGGACCAACGCCCTGCGCCAGCTTACGGAAGAAGGAGTGCAGAGAATAGACCGTACCCTCCTCACGTCTGCCGGTCTTCCACTCGTTGTAGTCGATGGCATCTGCCATGAGTGCCCAGGAGACGCAGGTGTAAATACCCATACCGAAGCCGAAGATGCCAAGGGCGCCTACGTAGGTCCACATGGCGACGGTTTTATTGGGAATGAGAGGGAATACAAACATCAAAAGTCCGCCGAAGAGGGAAACGAGAGTTCCCGCAACGCTGGCTTCCTTTTTACCGAAGCGGTTGACCAGCTTCTTGATAAAGGGCATGAAAACGAACATGGGAAGGAATCCAACGAGCTGGATCAGACCGGACATGGATGCTTGTCCGAAATAGGTGGCAAACATGATGGTGTTTGCGGTAACGGCGGAGTTCATACCAAGGAACATGCCCAGTGCGGCGAGGGTTGCGCCCACGGCGGGACGGTTCTTCATGAAGCTTGCAAATGCACGGATCACGTTGAACTTTTCGGATTCGTTGGTCTTGACGGTGTTTTCATCTACACGGATGGTGATCTTTTTGATCATGAAGATAAATGCGATAAATCCGAGCACACCCATGATCAGAGCCACCCAGAACACTCTTTCACCCAAGAGAGTCTCTACCTGAACGCCGGTCTCGGGGTTTTTGATCGGATTGCCGTTGGCGTCAACCTCCTTGCGCCAGATCAGCATGGGGAGAAGAACGGTGGGAAGAATGTTACCCACCATGGAGCCGACAGATCTCCAAGTGGAGAGCTGTGCCCTTTCACCTGCATCCTCGGTAACCAGGGAGAGCATGGAGCCGTAGGGAACGTTTGCAATGGTGTAGCAAGCATCCCAAACGATGTAGCCCAGAATGAACAGGATCGCCTTGATCCAAACGGGAGCTCCCGGAACGGGAATGAATACCAGCGCACCTGCAACCAACAGTCCGATAGCGCCGATGAGAATGTAGGTCTTAAATTTGCCCATCTTGTATTTTCTTCTGTCTGCGTCGATGAGAGAGCCGATCAGCGGGTCATTGACGGCGTCCCAGATCTGAACGAGGAGAAGAAGTGCGGAGAGTAGGCCTGTCTCCATTGCCATAAAGACCAGCCAGAAGGTTTGTACCGTGCCCTTGAGGGAAAAGCTCATGTTGCAGCCGAAGTCACCTGCTGCATATGCAACCTTATCCCACATGCCGAATTTGCGTTTGCCGTTTTTGTCAAGTTGTGTTGTTTTTGACATATGTCCTCCAATGTGTTTTTGTATTTTGATACGATTAAAGAACACCAAGACATACCAAGAGGAGCCTGTCCCAACATCCTTGATTTAAGGAGGCGGAAGCACGCTCGCTCCTAACCATATCTATAATATAGAATATCACAAATACAAGGATTTGTCAACTGTATCTTTTGTGCATATTTTCCTGTTTTTGTTGTGCACTTTTTACATTTTTTTCTGTTTTGATAATAAAAACGACAGAACCCCACCATGCGGCGGTGGTTCTGTCGAGGTTTTGTTTGTTGACCTTTATGGGCTTAATAGATGGTATTATTTTGGTATTTCTGTGATTGATAAAACAGTCCATTTTGTGCCTTCTTTTGTGTATTCTTTCTGTTCATTTCTTGTAAAAAAAGAACATGGAAAATATACACTCTCACTGCGTTTCATAAACAAAAAGCTATATCTCTCGTTAGCGGTAATTGTATTGGTTAAGACACAATCTGCAGATATGCTTTTGAAATGTCCGTGTAAAGATTTGAAATATAATGAGTTTGCATTTAACAGATTAAACATTTCTTCATGATGAATTAATCTGTCTGACATTTCATTAATATGCTCACTTTTTTGTATATCCGAACACGAGATTTTTTGAGATAATATTTCTCGGTAAATATTTTCTGAGCTACGTTTCAAAAAGGGCAAATCGGTTAATTTATGTAGCCCAGCCAAGTGATAAAAGTGACACGGCAAAAAGAGAAGCTCTATACTCTGCTCTTCATCTTTTCTTCTAATCGTTATTTTAAATCTTCTATTTGCCAAATTTTCTTTATAGAAAATTGCCGTTTGATACAAGTAGTCAATTTCTTTCATTTTATTACTTCCAAGTAAAAATGGCAACTAAAGCAGTTGCCATTTTCGGTATTCAATTAAAGATGCTTTTCTTTCGGACGAACCTATTTAGGAATTGGATAAACATCAACCGAAATAGACCCTCTTTTTAACACTCCCCTAACCGAGCATTAAAAGTCATCGGCTAAACAATAATTAAATTATTGTTCCAAGGTGTCCACACCTTGCACTATTATTATATGCTGAAACCAATGATTTGTCAATAGCTTTTTGAAAAGTTTTATAAAAAAAATAAATGGATTTCATAGAACAAAGAGAGCCTTTATGAGTCGCCTGTTTCTATTTAAGATTCTTCCTGCGTACATTCTCCATCCCGCTTGGCGACCGGGAGGGAAAGCGGTTTATTATTCGTTTTCGTCAAAATCATAGGGTCTTGCGCAAAGATCCCGCTTTCCGCAGCCGGGGCATTTCAGAAATGCCTTGTTTTCGCCGATCGGACGGATGAATCTTTGCTGCGTGTAGAATCTGAGCCCGCAATTCGGGCAGACGAAGGGCTTGGAAACAAATTCCCGCCACCATCGGATCGACCTGCACAGTCGATATATTTCCCAAATGATATAAGGACTGAGGACAAGCAAGGCTATTGTCCCCAAAATAATGTATTCTTCCATCTTCCCACCGCCTTTCTGCTTTCACTATAGCATATCCTCATGGAATATAAACGAATCGGTGCGGTTAATTTTCGGGACGATTAAACAAATATGCCTTGCAGACTACGTGCTCATTTTCACTCTCGGTCACAATTACCCAAGCGGAATTCACGGCAAATTCTATATATCCCTTGACACCGTCTTTTTCAAAGCGGTAACGGTTTCCCACACGGGAGGCCGTCACACTAATTTCGGTAGTATATACCTCGGGTTCTGTATTCGTGATAGGGTCAAACTCGCCAACGGAGTGAACAAATTTGATGCTTGCCGTCACATCGCCATCGGAAACCGCCGATACGGTAAGCATATCTCCGTATATAAAATGAGCGTTGGAATAGGTGTTGATATGCTCTTGTGTCGCAAGCGTTGCTTCAAACAAAGGCACAAACGCAATACCGGAATAGGTTTTGGAGTATTCTTTGTTGCAGTAATTCGACGGAAGAATGTCATACTCGGCATACAAAGCCTTGCCTTCTTCATCGGAAATATCCGTTTTTGTGTTTCCGTCCGTTTTGTACCATTCTCCCTTTTCGAGATAAAGGTTTACCTTGTATCCGATGCCGACGATCACTTCCGGCTGTGCGCCGTTGATCTTGTAAACAAATGCCTCTGCGTCACGGCCGGTGACACCGCCTGTGCCTGGCTCCTTGCGAAGAAAGCCGTTCTCATCTACCCAAACGTCATAGATGCCGTCAACAAGTACTGCCTCTCCGTCCTCCATGGTGAAAATCGCAAAGATTTTGTAATTATCATTCAAGAGGATCAATTCTTCAATGCCGTCATTGTTGAGGTCTTTTTTTGCATAGCCGTATGCGTTGTCTCCGCACGAATCATAGCTTTGTCCCAGGTAGGTCTCCGTCGGCATCACCCGAATCCCGCCGTAGAAGATTTGATGAAAGACCTCGTAGGTTTCATCGTCGGAGATATGGAAGAGAGAATCGAATTTTCCGTTTACCCAATCCGCAGGGGAATATTCGGAGAAGCATTCAACGACGGTTTTATATGCGGACAGAATGCCGTCTTAGGTGGAAAAATCAGGTACGGGAGCGGTATTCTCCAAAGAACTGTCGGTAATTGCCGGAACAAACCGAAAGCCAGCCGTTTTGGTATGATACCACGGAGTGATAAGTAAGTGCTGTATGGAACTGTCAAGTTGATTCTTTTCTGCAAATGTGATCCCAGTACGTTTTCCGTTTTCGATTTTGTAATAAGAGGTGCTCTCGCCCTCGATCACGCTTCCGAATTCCAAGCCCTCTAATTTGCCGTCAACGATCCTTTTGATCAGCGTGTGTTGCCCCACGTTCTCCACGTAGCTGCTGCCTGCATAGATCGTGCCGTCGGGAGTGATCACGGCGGTCATAAGAGACAGGTCTAAAAGCAACACGGGCGCATGATTTTGGATCGTAAACAGCGCACAAAGCTTGTTGTTCTTGTCGAGCAGTACTAATTCAGGGGTCCCGTCTCCGTTGATGTCCTTGGTGGCGTAGCCCATGAGTGACGGGTCTGCTTGGTAGCCTTGGATGATTTTACACAATGCCACCTCGATCTCACTAGCGTCGGCATCCGGATCGGGTATGGTCTGACCGTTCGCTTTTTTGTGCAGCAGCTCCGAATATCTCTCGATGATGCCGCCATAGAGGGAGACGGCGGACGCATCGCTTGCATTCGGTGTCATACACGAAACAGGACAAAGTAGGATAGCGAACAACAAAAAAATTATAATCGTTTTTTTCATAAATTTATCGCCTTTCATAAAATAAACACCGTTAATTTTTGTATTCGAAAAAATCGGTATGATAAGCAACAATGATCTTGCCCGTATCTTTTTTTGTCACAACGATCAGCGTATCCCCACGGTGTGTGGTGCGGTAAATGCCCAGGTCCTGCATACGGAGTCTTTCATTCCAAGAATAGAGTTTTTTCGGGATACGCCAGATTTTGCCGTTTTCAAATCGAATACTATAATTGTTGACCGGCACGGTACGAACCAGCCCTCCTTTTCTTTTTCCGATTTTGGGTTTATGATCAAAATGTGTCAAATAATGCTCCTCGTCGATGCTGTGTACGACCTCTGTTGTGACGTCGTAATCATGGATCGACCACTTTTTGAATCGTCTTTTTTCGTAAATAAACCTGAATATGCTTGCGCCGATCAAGAGCGCGAATCCGGCAAGTACAGTGCGAACAAAAAAGGGTGGATTGATATATGACATAACGAGCAAAAAGCATGCGACAATAAAGGCGATGACCGTTCCTTTTTTGTCGGAGGCTTCCGATTCTTCCGGCGGATTTTCCATAGCGCTGATGATATCTTTTTTTATTTCGGCATTGGTTAATATTTGCTTTTTGGACATTACTTCACCGCCTTTCTGTTTTCATTATAGCATATCTTCAAAGGAAATGTAAAGATGGAGTTGCGCTTGATAGCGGGGAAATGGTGTGCGAGTCGGACGACGTTCATCAAGGTCTGCTTTTGATCGCTTTGACAATACGATAGATAATTCCCGCCAAGATTTGCACGCACATCATTCCCAGGGGCACAAATAGCATAAAAGCTCCTACCGTTTTTACAACAGATGGCGGTTGAACAAACAAGAAAAAGCCAATGAGGGCGCATAGCAACAACAATAAGGCAAAGATGGTAACCCCCTTTTTCATCCTCTCCCGCAGTTTTTTATCGAAGGAATGGTTGGGAACAAGCAAGGTCATTAGCTTTGTGTAAATTGCAAGCACAGCTTCCAAAATTATCTCGAAAACGACCTCAAATATGAGTTCAAATAAACAGCCCATACCAACACCGCCTTTCTGCGTTTATTATAACATATCGCAGAGGGAAAGTAAAGAAAAATTTGCGGTGAACGTGGGGGATTCGCACGCTCTGCCCTTGTAGGGACGATTCAAGTAACCGCTCGTCCAAGGGAGTGCGTGCTTTTTTGAGGCGGGCGATTCGTGAACCGCCCCGACAAATCAAGGAACGAATGCGAACCTGATTCTGCGTCATAAATAAAAAAGAGAGAGCGGCACTGAACTGCTCTCTTTTTTGTTTGGTTGTTCCCACAGATGATGATTTTAATATTATTTTGATTTCCAAGTTATAAAAACGATCACTTATCAAATAAAAACCTCCGAGGACAACGACTCGGAGGGAAGCAAGGATGTCTGTATCGGGAATATCCTTTCTTTAATTTTTAAAGTTATATTTCATTCTCTTTCCTGCTTTTTTAATTTGCGTCAAACCAAGAAGAAATCTTCAATCACATCCTTGAGATGAACGGCGGAAAGCTGCAAATGATTACACCGCCTGACGAGCTCCGATACCTTTTTCTCATCCGATGTAATATCGTGAACAGAAGCCACAATACATGCAGTGCCGTCCGATACAGAATTTGAATATACAACCACTCCATAGGAAATGCGTTTTTCTTCTCCCAGTGCATAATGTTCCTTGACAACTGCGTATATAAAATTCATACGATCTGCATCTCCCTTTCATACCATTTCATAAATTTTTCCCTTACCGTATGTAAAAATTGAGTTGGATCTTCCTGCATACTCAAAAGGAGCGCTTCCGTTAAAGCACCGCAATATGAGGCTCCCGTTTCGATGTCTGAGTATGAGCTCTCACTCATGTGAAGCTTTGCACCCATTTTCTTTTGCGTAAGATGTAATCGCTCTCTGGTTTCAATCGCAAGAATCCGAAGCGATTCTCCTAAAATTTGTTCTAATTCATGTCGCATAATGATGTTTCCTTCCGATACAGACAAAAGAAAATTTTATCGACATTTCTTATTGCTTTGAATCGGGCACACCTATTATTCGACATGATTTGTCATTTTTTTGAATACTTTATCCACCGTTATACACATTTTTCAATCGCACCCCACAATCAGAGTAACGAGAATTGTCTGCGCAATCTTACAGGGAAGGCAAGGCAGTAACCCCTTGAAAACAAAAAGGGGGTGTCTCAAATGCGTTTCGAATTTGGTACTCCCCTCAGTTTTTTATTTCTTAAATCGTTACTATTAGTAACATATATTTTTAATAGAGGGTATACAAAAGCAGGATAGTAATGTATACTAATAGTAACAATAAACTATTAGGAGTGATATCGTGTCAAGAAAGAGAACAGATACCGATATTGGAAGATGTGACGGAAAGTCGTTTGGACGGATTGTGAGAAAATTAAGAGTAGAGAAAAAATTGAAAATATCGGCATTTGCCGAGCAAGTTGGAAT